>DATCFJ010000298.1:0-9574 GCA_036509605.1 Polyangiaceae bacterium
GACGCTATCGATCAGCGTCCGTGATACGGGTCTGGGTATTCGTCCCGAAGATCAAAGCAAGCTGTTCAAAAAGTTTGCGCAGCTCGAGGGAACCAAGACGAAGCGCCACGCTGGAACCGGCCTCGGGCTCGCCATAGTCAAAAACCTGGTCGCCATTCTCGGCGCTACGATCTCGGTTCGGAGCGCGCTAGGCGTTGGCAGCGAGTTTACGGTTACTCTTCCCGCGCGACCGACGAGCGCGAGCGGCTAAGCATGGACCCACAAAAGACCATCCTAATCATCGATGACGACACAGTGATCCTCGATACAGCGCGTCGCTTGCTCGAAAGAGACGGCTTGCGCGTACTGGTATACAGCGAGGGGTTCAACGCCACCAACTTCGCCGCACAGCACCGGCCGGACCTGGTGTTGATGGACGTGAACATGCCTTTTTTGTCCGGAGACACCCTGGCCGGAGTGTTCAAACGCCACGCCGAGCTTGGCGCTGTCCCCCTGCTGCTCTTCTCATCGAATGAGGAGGGCGAGCTGCGCCGCATGGCGCGCGACCTCGGTGTACTCGGCTACATCAGCAAGAGCGACATGGGCGACGGGTTTTCACGACGAATTCTCAGCTTCCTATCGAGCGCAGTTGCCCGCTGAGCGTCGGGCCCTCGGCATACGGATTCCGGAGCCAGGTCTTCGATTTCCGGACACGGCCCACCTGGGCCCGCGTGCTCAGCGACCTGTCACACGAGCTGGGATATCCTTCGCCTCACGATGACCAATTCTGGTTCTTTCGAGGGCGGTTGCGGCGTGTGCAGCAAGTTGACCTCCGGACACATCGCGGTCCTGGTCGAAAACGACCTATGGCACGTCCGCGCTGCGGATGACCCCTGTGGCGTGCCAGGATGGATGATGCTGATCTCTCGTCGCCACGTGCCGGGCCCCGCTAGCTTCGATGATCGCGAAGCAAATAGTTTCGGGCCAACGTTGCGCTACCTGCAGCGAGTGCTGCTGGAAGTGACAGGAGCGTTACGCATCTACACCGCAGCGATGGGCGAAAGCTCCCCGCACTTTCACGCGCACATGGTCCCGCGTTACGCCGTGATGCCGAAGGAAGCCAAAGCGTGGGCTGTTTTCGATTTGCAACGCGCCGCCGCTGCGCGGGAATTCGCCGTCGACTCGCTTGAAACCGCGCGCGTCGCCGCAAGCTACGCGCGAGCGTTGCGCGAGTCGCCTCCGCCAAGTCTGTAGTCTGTGGAGCTCGTCAAGCAGTAGCCTATTGCCGTGCCAAGCGTGACGCGGTACGGCGCCGTGAAACGTGGGCTCGTATAGATCGACCGAACGAGCACGCCGCCATAGGCCGCGCTTGGCTCGCGCACACTCGCGTTTCCTGAAGTTGACGTGCGCCGTGCTCGCCGCCGCTGCGGCGAATTGGGTGACTCTTGGAGCGGCGTGTGCGTCCGATCTCGACGCACCTCGGGATTCGGCGTCACACCAGCAGCGCACCGGTTATGAGCCCGCGGGTTTTCCGTTACTGGCGGGCGACAGTGACATCGGCTTTGAGTTTGGAGTTGTTAGCACGCTGAGTCGGTTTGGTAACGGCGTCGTGCCTTACCAATGGAACATGGATCTGGTGCTCGCGTTGAGCGTCAAAAATGGTCCGAGCGGCACGGAAATCGCGCAGCAGAGCTATCAATGGAACATCGACGTTCCCGGTCTGGCTGACGGCCGGGTTCGGCTCAATCCGCAGCTCCGCTACTATCGCACAGTAAATCAGCTGTATTTCGGCATCGGCAATGCCAGCAGTGGGCGGCCGCCCGCCGCCGCCTCGGCGCGTTACTTCGAGTTCGACGACCGCCAGGCTTCTTTTCGCGAGTTGACGCGCGTGGTTCTGCGCGGGCCCTTCGATCTGATGATTGCCACGACTTATCGTTACGAGGATCCGCACCTTTACGCCGGCAGCCGTCTCGAGGCAGATGCCAAGTCGGGCGCGCTTGGCGGTGCACGACCTTTGAGTCTCTTTACGCTTGGCGGAGGTATCATCTACGACACTCGCGACAGCGAGGTCTTTCCGCGGGCTGGTTGCTTTCACCAGCTGGGCTTGCGCGCGACCGCCGGGCTGCCGTCGGCTGCTGCGGTTCGCTACGGCGCCGTCGGGGCTCAGCTCGCGACCTACATTCCTGTCGGCCGTGCTGCGACCTTCGCGCTACGAGGTGTTGTCGATTTGGAGGCGGGCAATGTGCCTGTCTATGACTTGTACATGGGCGGTCCGTTCTACACCGACGAAATGGTAGGCGGGTCGTCCTCCGTTCGTGGCGTGCCAGACGGGCGTTACTCTGGCAAGATCAAGGCGTTCGGCAACGCAGAGCTGCGCGCGATGTTGATTCCGTTTCATCTGCTGGGCGGCAGCTTCGTCTTGGGGGGCAATATCCTGTTCGATACTGGCCGGTTGTGGAGCGACTACACGTTCCGTTCACGGCTGGACGGAACCGGCGTTGGATTGAAGTGGGGAGCCGGTGCTGGCGCCTACCTGCAATGGGGGCAAGCCGCGCTTTTTAGGCTCGAAGCTGCGTACTCACCCGACGCAACGTCCGAGAACCCGGGGCTTCCTCTCGGGATCTACGTCGAGGACGGTGTGATGTTCTGAAGGCGCTTGCGTAGCGCGTCGTGGTCGCACGTTGTTGGAGCAAACAATCAGCCGACGTCTCGCCGTTGCCTCAGTTGTGACTCGAGCCCTTCAAATTTGACGCGAGCAAGTTGAACGTCTGGCACCGATTCGCAATAGACACGCACTAGCGTGCCCAGTGTGGCAAATCTGGATGGCCGCCGAGTGCTCTTCATCTGTGGCTCGCTCAATCAGACGACGCAGCTGCACGCGGTTGCAAAGGCAATGCGCGACATCGAGGCGTGCTTCACGCCGTTCTACAGCAGCGCCGCGGTGACGGCGATGCGACGCTTGCGACTGATCGAGAACACCATTGGTGGCAACAAACTGCGCGAGCGTTGTCTTACTTACCTAAATCGTCACGCGCTGACGGTTGATTTGGATGGCGCACGCGCGGACTACGACCTCGTCGTTGGCTGCACGGACGTCGCGTTGCCCTGCAACATCGGCGACACGCCAATCGTGATCGTGCAGGAAGGGATCTTGGATCCAACGGGAATCGCCTGGGCATTAGTCAGGCGCCTACCGTGGCTGCCACGCTGGCTCGCCGGCACTGCGGCGACCGGTTTGAGCGGGAAATACCAGCGTTTTTGCGTGGCCAGCCAAGGCTATCGAGAGCTCTTCGTCGAACGGGGAGCTCCGGCGCAGCGCGTCGTCGTTACCGGGATTCCGAACTTCGACAATTGTGAGGCATTTCTTCAAAACGATTTTCCACACCGCGGCTACGTGCTCGTTTGCACCTCCGACTCGCGCGAAACGTTCAAGTATGACGACCGAGCGGCATTCATCCGTCGGTCGCTAGAAATAGCCAACCACCGCCAGCTCGTCTTCAAGCTCCACCCGAACGAGAACGTCACCCGGGCCCGCCGCGAAATTGCTCAACTCGCGCCCGAGGCGCTGACCTTCGCGGACGGGCCGACCGACGCGATGGTCGCGAACTGTTCCGTGCTGGTCACGCAGTGGTCTTCCGTCGCATTCGTCGGCTTGGCCCTAGGCAAGGAGGTGCATTCCTCGCACCCGATGTCTGAGCTAGTGAGATACATGCCAGAGCAGAATCGCTCAGCCGCCGAGCGCATCGCTCGGGTCTGCGAAGAAGTGCTGGGTCATGGCTTCAACCAGGCTCCGTCCAACTCACAGGTGGCAGCGTGACGACCGTCGTAGTGGTTCAAGCTCGAGTCTCATCAACTCGTTTGCCGGGTAAGGTACTGAAGCCCCTCGCGGGAAAACCGCTTCTGGAGCGGCAAATCGAACGGATTCGCGCAGCCAACTCAGCCTTCGAATTGTGCGTAGCGACGACCACAAGCCGCGAGGACGACCCGATCCGCGAGCTGGGCCGCCGCATGTCCGTGCGCGTGTTCGACGGCCACCCTACGGATCTGCTCGATCGCCACTACCGCGTTGGCGTCGAGTATCGCGCGGACGCGGTAGTCAAGATCCCCTCGGATTGTCCTTTGATCGACCCTGCTGCAATCGACCGCGTACTCGAGCACTACCAGGCGAAGCGCGGGCAGGTCGACTTCGTGAGCAATCTTTATCCACCCAGTTGGCCTGACGGCAACGACGTCGAGGTGATGACGATGGATGCGCTCGCGTGCGCTTTTCAGAACGCTCATCGCACTTTCGAGCGCGAGCACACGACTCCCTTCATCTGGGAAAGGCCGGACCGCTTTCGCATTGCCAACGTAGCTTGGGAAACCGGGCGAGACCTATCCAAGAGCCACCGCTTTACCGTCGACTATGCGCAGGATTTTGCCCTCGTGAGCCGCGTATATCAGCAGTTGTGCGCCGCGCAGCGCCCGGTTTTTCCGCTCTCCGAGGTACTGGAGCTGCTCGAAATGAAACCGGAAATCGCGCAAATAAATGCTGAATTCTCAGGTCAAAGTTGGCACGCGGCACACATCGCCGAATTGACTCGCTTTCGAGCCGACGGCGCGGGCGTCAGTTGGGGGCTCGGCTGATGCTGCCTCGCGCCCGGCTGCTCGAGCTCGAACAACAGGCGAGTCGCGCTCGCAGTCACGTGCTGCATCTTGCGGATCAGGGCGGCTGCTTCGTGGGTGCCGCGCTCTCATGCCTCGATTTACTGGTGTGTCTGTACGGCGAAGTGCTGCGCGTGTCGCCGGCGTCCGCGGGCGATAGAGGGCGCGACTACTTCCTGCTTTCCAAGGGGCATGCAGTGCCTGCGTTGTACGCAACGCTGGTCGAGCACGGATACTTCGGCAAGGAGCGGCTCGACCACCACTTGTCCACCGAGGACTGCATTTATTGGCATCCGAACGCCGCGCTACCCGGCGTCGAGTTTCAATCGGGGTCGCTCGGGCATCTGCTATCAGTTGGGACCGGCATCGCGCTCGATGCCCGACGCGTGGGGGATCCAAGCCGCGTATTCGTGATGCTAGGAGACGGGGAGCTGAACGAAGGGTCGATCTGGGAAGGCCTGCTCGTCGCGCGCGCGCAGCAACTCAGCAATCTGATTCTGGTCATCGACCGCAACCGTCTGCAGGCCAACGTGGAGACCGAGGCGCTGGTGCCGCTCGAGCCTTTGCTGGATAAGCTTCGGGCCTTCGGATTGCTTGCGAGCGAGGTCGACGGCCATTCGTTCGAGGCTCTTTCAGCGGCATTTTCCTCGCTGCCGAGCGCGGAGCGCCGGCCGATCGCGGTGGTGGCGAACACCGTGCGTGGCAAGGGCGTGCCGAGTCTCGAGGGGCGCGCAAACGCCTGGTTCGTGCACGGCTCGCCAGCACTTCATGAAGAGCTCGCCGCACAAGGAAGCAAACCATGAGCTACGAATCGACGCTGCTCGCGCTCGCTGAAGCGGACCCCGACCTAATGATCCTGACGGCCGAGAACCGCGCGCACATTCGCGGGCTTGCCGAGCCGCTTGGCCCCCGCTTCATCGATGTGGGCATCGCCGAGCAAACGCTAGTCGGGGTGGCGGCTGGTCTCGCCCTGCGCGGGCGAAAGCCGATCGTGCACGCGCTAGCCCCATTTCTAACCATGCGCGCTTTCGAATTCATCCGAACGGACGTGGCAATCGCTGGCCTCCCCGTCAAATTGGTTGGCTTCGTTCCCGGCTTGCTTTCGGACGGCAACGGCGCCACGCACCAGTCGCTCGAGGACATCGCGTTGATGCGCGGTATTCCCGGAATGCAGGTGTTTTGCCCTGAAAATGGCGCCGCCCTCGAAGCGTCCCTGGCCCAGCTCATCGCCTCTCCGGCGCCCTGTTACGTGCGCTACACGAGCCGCGAGGGTTCGGCCCCGGCGCCTGGGCAGCTTGGCTCCGCCGACGTGCGCAAGCGGGGCGGGGACGTCACGTTCGTGACCTTCGGCCTGTTGCTGGAGCAAGCCGAGATCGCCTGCGCGCGGCTGGAGGAGTTGGGCATCTCTACAGGACTCATCAATCTGCGTTGGCTCTCGCCGGTCGACGAGGAGGTCCTGTTGGACGCGGCCAGAACGTCGCAGACGCTCGTCACCGTGGAGGATCACTTCAAGATTGGCGGTCTGTATTCGATCGTGTGTGAGTTGCTGCAAAGAGCAGGCGTGCACGCAAGAGTGATTTCGCACGCCTTCGACGGTCGTTGGTTCAAGCCGGCGACCTTGCCTCGAGTCCTAGACCATGAGGGCCTCTCGGGGGCGCGGCTGGCGGAGAGCGTGCTTGGCGCGCTGCAGGAGAGAAAATGAGCAACGGAATCCGATTCGACCAACGGTTACCCAGTATCGAACGCTCGGAGGCGCTGTTGAGGCGCGCCGCGAACCTCATTCCCTCTTGCACCCAAACCCTCGCCAAAGGCCCGACTCAATATGTGCGCGGAGTTGCGCCCGTGTACCTGCGGCGCGGCGCCGGCAGTCACGTCTGGGACGTCGATGACAACGAGTACATCGACATGACCATGGCAGTGGGCCCGCTCGCGCTCGGCTACGCCTATCCGCGCGTCGACCGCGCGATTCGCGCGCAGCTCGAGGAAGGCATCACTTTTTCTCTGATGCACCCGCTTGAGGTCGAGGTCGCCGAATTGATTCGGGGCACAGTCCCAGGTGCTGAGATGGTGCGCTACAGCAAAACGGGAGCCGACGTTACGAGCGCCGCGGTGCGTCTGGCCCGCGCGTTCACGGGTCGCGAGCGTGTCCTTTGCTCCGGCTACCACGGTTGGCACGACTGGTACATCGGAACGACATCACGTCGCGGCGGAGTTCCAGAAGGCACACGCGCGCTCACGACGTCCTTTCCCCACAACGACCCGCGCGCGTTGCTCGAGCTCCTGGACGACCGCGTGGCATGTGTGATTCTCGAGCCCGTACTGTTCGAACAACCGCAGCGCGACTTCTTGCCCGCACTGCGCCGCGCCTGCACTGACGTGGGCGCGCTGTTGATCTTCGACGAAATGTGGACCGGCTTCCGGGTTGCCTTGGGCGGAGCCCAGGAACGCTACGATGTGACGGCGGACTTGGCTTGCTATTCCAAGGCGGTCGCCAACGGCATGCCGCTTTCAGTACTGACCGGGCGCGCCGACGTGATGCGCGCGCTCGAGCACGACGTATTCTTCTACACTACCTTCGGTGGCGAGGCTCTGTCGCTGGCTGCGGCAAAGGCGACGCTCTCCGAGCTCCGCGAGAGACGCGTGCCGGATGCGCTGCGCGTTCAGGGCGCCCGGCTCAAGGACGGTTACAATCGTCTGGCCAGCGAGCGAGGCATGTCGTTCACGCGGGCGGTCGGGCTCGAGTGCCGAACGCTGATTCAATTCGACGCTGCTGCCGGCGATCCTCTGCTGCAGAAGTCATTGATGCAGCAGGAGCTTCTGCGACACGGGGTGCTGTGGAGTGGGTTTCACAATCTGTCGTTCTCTCACGGCGATGCCGAAGTGGCGCATGTCTTGGGCGCGTACGAGCGCGCGCTGGATGTGCTTCAGCAGGCGGTCAAGCGAGGCGACGTCGCGTCGCACATCCTCGGCGCACCAGTAGAACCCGTGTTTCGCAAGACCTGAGGCATCGCGTGCAAGACTTCAATCTCGAAGGAAAGGTCGCGATTGTCACGGGCGCGCTGGGTCTGCTCGGTCGCGAGCATTGCTCGGTGCTGGCCGCGGCGGGAGCTCGGGTAGTCGTTACGGACTTGGCTGGCGAAGGTTGTGCCGAGCTCGCCGAGTCGCTGAGCCGGTCATCGAAGCAAGCGGCGCTCGGTATCGCTGCCGACGTGACCAGCGAGGACGCGGTCGAGGCGCTCGTTGAGCGCGTGCTCGGTGCGTTTGGTCAGGTCGATATTCTGGTGAACAACGCTGCTGTCGACGACAAGTACAGCGCGGACGCCCCTGACGAATCGCGCTTCGAACGCTACTCGGTCGAACGCTTCCGCCGCATGCTCGAGGTGAACGTGGTCGGGACGTTCCTGTGCTCGCAGCGCATTGGTCGGCGCATGGCGGTGCGCGGCTCCGGAAGCATCATCAACGTGGCGTCGACTTACGGCGTAGTCGCTCCTCAGCAGGCCCTGTATCGGCGCGCAGACGGCTCGCAGTCGTTCTTCAAATCTGCGGGGTATCCGACCAGCAAGGGTGCCGTGCTGCAGTTTACCCGGTTTTTGGCGGCGTATTGGGGTTCAGCCGGCGTGCGCGTGAATGCCTTGTCGCCCGGCGGCGTCGCTCAAGATCCGGATCCGCACTTTCGCGCGGAATACGCAGCGCGAACGCCGCTCGGGCGCATGGCGGAACCGTCGGACTACCGCGGAGCACTTCTATTCTTGGCCAGCGGAGCCTCCGCTTACATGACCGGTGCCAATCTGATTGTCGACGGAGGTTGGACGACGTGGTGAAGATCGATGCGCGGGAGACGGCGCGTCGCGCACGCCAAATTCAGTTAGTCGTGAGTGACGTCGACGGCGTCCTGACCGACGCAGGTGTCTACTATTCGGCACGCGGCGAGGAGCTGAAGCGCTTTTCGATGCGAGACGGCATGGGCGTGGAGCGCCTCCGGGAAGCCCGCATCGAAACCGCCTTCTTGACTCGTGAGGATTCGCCGATCGTGGTTCAGCGTGCGCACAAGCTTCGCGTGACGCACCTCCACCTCGCCGTCTTGGACAAGCGCGAGTTCCTGGCTCGCTGGCTGCTGAAGCTCGGAGTCTCCGTGGCTCACGTGGCGTACATCGGCGACGACGTCAATGACTTGGAGGCCATGCGCTTCGTGGCAGAGCAGGGCCTCACTGGCGCGCCCAGTGATGCCGTACCCGAAGTGCTCTGCGAGGCGCATTTTTGCGCGACGCTCGGCGGTGGGCACGGCGCGTTCAGGCAGTTTGCTGACTTGGTCATCAATTCGCATAAGCAGGAGCACGACGGATGAACTCGGCTGACTCAATCGTTCACGGTTTCCATGGGCCCCATGGCATCAACCATCGTCTCGAGCCTCTGCCGCGGCCCATTCCGCCGCGACCGGTGGTTTCGATCCGACGCCGGCCGGTCGGCGAGGATCAGCCGGTGTTCGTCATTGCCGAAATTGGCATCAATCACAACGGCTCGCTCGATCTCGCTCAGCGCCTGATCGCGGGAGCGGCAGAGGCCGGTTGCGATGCCGTCAAGTTCCAGAAACGGACGCCCGAGCTGTGCGTGCCGCTCGACCAATGGCAGATCGAGCGCGACACGCCCTGGGGTCGGATGAGCTACATCGACTACAAGCGTCGCGTGGAATTCGGTGTCGATGAGTTCGCTCAGATCGAAAAGCAATGCCAGAGCCTAGGGCTAATGTGGTTCGCTTCGTGTTGGGACGAGCCGTCTGTGGAGTTCATGCGCCGTTTTTCGCCGCCTTGCTACAAAGCGGCGTCCGCCTCCCTGACTGACTTGCCGCTGCTGCAAGCGTTGAAGGCCACCGGAGTGCCGTTGATTGTCTCTACCGGCATGTCGACCTCCGAGGAGATCGCCGACGCAGTGATCGCGACCGGCCAGCGCGACC
>DATCFJ010000299.1:0-4899 GCA_036509605.1 Polyangiaceae bacterium
GTTCGCGCAGTCGACAATCGCATGGAAATCGTGCCCGAGAAGCGCGACGACGCGGACATCGAGAGCGATCTCCTGAAGGCCTTGCTGTACAACGCCGCGACCGCGAAAATGCCGATCCATGCCGAGGTCCGAAATGGCGTCGCGCGTTTGACCGGCACCGTCAACTCTTGGCAAGAACAAGAGCTCGCCGAGCGCATTGCGGACTACGTACGCGGTGTTCGCTTCACGCAGAACGACCTAGCCACCAAGCGTACAGCGGTGCGACTGGACAGCGCCATCGCCGGTGACATAAAGACGCGCTTCGTTTGGGACGTCTTGATAGAAAACGACCCCGTCACGGCTGTGGTGAAAGACGCCAACGTGGCGCTATCTGGAACGGTCGGCAGCGCAACGGAAAAGCGCAGAGCCATCAGCGACGCATACGTGGACGGCGTGCGAGGCGTGGATGGGCGCGGACTCTTGGTCGAGCCGGACGGAGCGTTCGACGTGCACTGGCAGCCCGCGCTGGCGAAATCGGATGCGGACATTGCGTTGGCGGTGCGCGATGCGGAGTCTTACGATCCGCGAGTCAAGGCAGCGCACATCGCTGTCGCTGTGTCCGGTGGTGTGGCCACCCTCAGTGGAACGGTCGAGACTCTGAACGCAAAACAGGCAGCGGCTGCCGTCGCCGCCAGCACGGTCGGCGTGACCGACGTGAACAATAGAATCGTAGCTCGTTCGCAGCAGCAAATGGCTGACGCCGTCCTCGCCGGTCGCATTCACGACACGCTGAGCCTCGACCCGCTGCTCGACGTGCACGAAATTTCGATAACCTCCGCCGGCGGCTACGTCACGCTCACCGGCGTCGTGAATACCCGGCTCGAACGGGCGGAAGCTTTCGACGTTGCCAGTCGCATGGTGGGCGTGGTTGGCGTGGCAAACCACTTGGAAACCCAAGACCAAGCGGTGCCCCACTTTTATTCCGCGCTCTCCGATCTCGAATGGCAGTACGCCGAGGCGGAGGGTGGTCACCCCAACAGCGCGCAGCCGAGCGACGACGAGCTCGCTCGCCGCATCACGTCCGAGCTACGCTGGAGCCCGTTCGTCGGCGCGGGAGAAGTGCAGGTGCGTGTCGAAAACGGCGAGGCGACCTTGAGCGGCACGGTCCACAGGCGCAGGGCGCGTCAGGCCGCGGTCAAGTGCGCGTTCGAGGGCGGCGCCGCGTCGGTCGACGACCGGATCATCGTGTTCTGACCGGCGCATCAGTGTAGTCGGCGCTCAAGAGCTGCTGGCTTGGCGCAACATGCCGCCGTCGATGAAGAACGTAGAGCCCGTGACATACGCCGCTTGCAGAACCGAGCCGGCGATCCCAGCCACGCGCCGAAGTCATAGTGGGCAGATGCTCGACAATGTCGTAGACCGAAAGCATGATCAAAACGATCCTCGTTGCCCTCGACGGTTCAGAAAGGGCCCCCCACGTATTCGACGCAGCCGCACAGCTGGCTCTGAAATTCGGTGCTGAGCTCCGGCTGCTACGAGCGATCACCGTTCCCCCCGAGTTCCCTGCGGCAGCCGCAGGAAACGAACCCGACACTCTGCCTGCTTACATGACCTCGATCGCGGAGGCTGAGTTGTCCGAACTGTCGCGCCGAGCTCAGACGATTGCGACCGCGGGGCCGCTCGTGGTCGTCGGCCAAGCGTGGCGCGTTATCCTCGAAGCGGCCCGCTCTCTGGACGTCGATCTGATCGTGCTGGGGAGCCACGGCTATCAGGGCTGGGATCGCTTGCTTGGCACTACGGCAGCCAAGGTGGTGAATCTCGCCGATCGGAACGTGCTCGTCGTACACGACCGGAAGGCGACTGCCGAGCAACCGCCGCGCTAACGGAGCTCCTTCAGCAACTTACCCCAGCTTTCGCCGTGATCTATGTGCAACTCGCGTGCGATCTCTTCGAGTGCGCGATCTTTGCCCGGGGACACCGCCGCGGGTTGGTCGAGCGCCTTCGCGGTACTGCGAGCAACGCCTTCCGCGTACGAAAGAAGCGCAGGCAACTCGCTGAAGTCGACCTCCATATCGTCTTCAGCACAAGCTAAGAAGTAGATGTCGCGTAGGCCCTCCGCGATGTACTCGTGAGTCGGCCGCTTCGTCAGCCAGCCGCTTAGCACGGTCATCGCGGACGCGCTCAGATCGTAGTCCCTTGCGGCGTGAGAGTGAATGCGTTCCTTGGCCACCTGCTCCATTTTGCCGTCCGCCCACGCGACGTAGATCAAGGGCAAAAGCTTGAGGACGCGGTAGTCGCTCGGTTGAATTCCGAGGTGCTCGAACGATCGTTTCATCTTATCTCGTTCCATGTTTCCTGCTCCTTGTTGGGTGTTGCTTGGTGTTGGCTCAGGTTCGTCCCGACGCGGCCGGTGGCGCGTTTGCTGGGAAATGAACCACCTGTTGTGGAAACGGAATCTCGATTCGAGCTTGGCGGAAGGCTTGGTCGATTGCGAAGCGCACTGTGGACGCAACGCGCAGATCCTCCGCAGGATTCGCGATCCAGAACAAGAGCGTAAAAGATAGTGCCGAATCCCCGAAGTCATCAAAGCGAACTTCGGGAGCCGGGGCCTTCAGAATACGATCACATTCAGCAGCAACGGTCGTCAGCGCGCGTTGCACGAGAGCAATGTCGCTACCGTAGGCGACGCCAACTTTCACCGAAACTCGCACGTTGGTCGTAGGGACCGAATAGTTGAAGACCTGAGAGCTCGTCAGCTCGTTGTTGGGCACGACGACGACGACTTCATCCCGAGTGATCACCTGGGTCGCGCGCAGACCGATATCGCGGATGATTCCATACGCCTCGCCGACCTTGATGAAATCGCCTTTTCGGACAGGCCGCTCAACCAAGAGGATGACTCCAGCAAGCATGTTTTGCGCGATCTGTTGCAAGCCTAGCCCGATGCCAACCAGCAGCACCGCTGACGCCGTGAGTACGGCGCTGAGATTGAACCCCAGGGACTCGGCAGCAATGACCATTCCGATCAATGTGATGACGTAGCGGGCGATCTTGCTCGTTGCAAAAACGACGCCCGGAGCCACACCTTTGGCCGCAAGCACAGCTCGGATTGTGCGCGAAACGAGTACACTGGCGACAATAGCCGCGATCACGACTGCCGCGCTCAGTAGGACCGAGGCGAGCGTGAGCGTCCCTCCGGCTAGCCCGACCAAGGGGAGGTGAAGGCCGCGCTCGAGGTTCCTGGGAATCATGGTTAGTCTTAGTGCGTCGGCGGCGCATTGAGAGGGGCGGGCTGGGCCGGGCACCCGTCGGAGCTTTCCGAATACTGCAAGAGCTAGGCCAGCCCATGGCGCTGTCAGAGTAGCTTCTTGCGGAAGCGGAGCGAAGAGATCACCACCAGTAGGATCAATATGCCCGTCAGCCAAGCGAGCTCGAGCTGCATGTCCTGGTAGCGGCTGTCTTTGAGGACAATGCCGCGCACGATGCGCAAGAAGTGCGTGAGAGGCAGGGCTTGCGAGAGCCATTGTGCGGGGCGCGGCATTGCCTCGAACGGGAACATGAAGCCGCTCAGCAAAATATTGGGCAGCAAAAAGAAAAAGGACATCTGCATCGCTTGCTGCTGAGTCTGGGCCAGCGTCGAGAAAAACAGGCCAATCGCCAGGCTGGCAGCGATGAAGAACAGCGCAAAAGCGTACAAGAGCGTCACCGAGCCTCGAATCGGAACATCGAACACGAGGCGAGCGAAGATCAGGATGAGCGTCATCTGCGCATAGCCAATGCCAACGTACGGCAGAATCTTGCCGATCACGAGCTGCGCTGGGCGTACCGGTGAAACCACCAGCTGCTCCAGCGTGCCGCGTTCGCGCTCGCGCGCCATGGCCATCGCCGTCAACATGACCATCGTCATGGTTAGGATCACGCCGATCAAGCCGGGTACGATATACACGGCGGTGCGTTGGTCTGGGTTGTAGAGAACGTCGGGCACGAGCTCGAGCGGCTCGGACGGCATGCGGCTGCCGACGCGGGCTAGGCGCTCGACACGCAGCTCGATCGCGCGCGCTTCGACCAGCGCTAGAGCCGTATTTTGCGCGCTGCCGACGATCTGTGGATCCGAGCCGTCGATGACGAGCTGGACGCGCGCTGTCCGTCCGCCAGCCAGATCGGCGGCGTAGCGCGGTGGGATGACGAGCGCCGCGCGCGCCTGGCTATCGCGCAAGGCGCGCTCGATCTCCGAGTAACCGCTGACATTACCAACCAGGTCGAAAAAGCCAGTGGCCGCGAGGCGCCGCGCGAGATCGCGGGATTCGGCGGTGCGATCGTGGTCGTCGACGAGCGCAGGAATGTGGCGAACGTCGGTGTTGATGGCGTAGCCGAAAAGCAGCAACAGGACGACCGGCAAGACCGCCATCATCGCCAGCGTGAGCCGGTCGCGGCTGAGCTGCAAAAGCTCTTTCCAGGCGATGACGAGTGTTCGTGTCAATGTTCTGCCCGGACCATGGCTACGAACGCGTCCTCGACCGTGGCTCGAGTCTCGCGCGCGGTCCGGACGTGGATCCCTGCGTTACCCAGGACGTCGTGGGCCAACGCGACAGGGTCGGAGCCGCCCTGGAGAGCTAAGCGCAACACGTGGCCGTAGTGCGCGACTTCTTCGACGCCCTTCGCTGCCCTGAGCAGCGCCGCCGCTTCTACCCCCTGGTCGACCTCCAGCTCGGCGACGCGGAGCGCGCGTCGATTCACGATTTCCTCGGGCGTTCCGATGTCCAGCAGGGTACCGCCGAAAATGAAAGCGAGGCGATGGCAGCGCTCCGCCTCATCCATGTAATGCGTGGTGAGGACCGTCGTCGTGCCGACAGCTGCGATCGCGTAGATGCGCTCCCAGAATTCGCGCCGGCTCACCGGGTCGACGCCCGCGGTGGGCTC
>DATCFJ010000300.1:0-2073 GCA_036509605.1 Polyangiaceae bacterium
GCAGAATGAGCGCGGCCGTGTGCCCAGAGATGCCAGCGCCCAGAATGACCACGCGAGCCATGAAGTCTCCTCGACGAGTGGTGAATAGAAATTGAAGCGCAGCCGCGGTTCCAGCATTCGTCTTGCAAGCATCGCGCCGTCAGACCCTAGCGCTTTGCTGCGCGAGGCGACCCGAGCGAGCGCAATGGTTGCGCGTTTCGTTTGGGCGAGCGCAGGCCCGTTCGCGCCGAGGTCGAGTGCTGCTCCAAAAGCGTGCGGCGACACCACCGCGGCGCCTACCGCGTTTCCGTTTCAGCTGGTGAGAGCCAGGCGGCGCCGGAAAGGGTTCAGGGTCTCTTTCTGCATGACTTGCTACGAGACGCAAGGTTTGCGCCCGGTACTGCAAGGCGCGCAACGTTGGCACGTCGCTCACGGCTTCGGCGATCTTTGCGCCTTCTGTCGCCTTCGCGCGAGCTTTGCAATCACCACGACCACACGACGCTCGACGTGCAAATGATGATGCCGGACTGAGCTGAAATCAGCTCAGTTTTGCGATGATCGCTTCGCCCATGCCGGATGTCGACAGGGGCTTGTCCGTGCCGAGATCCTTGGTGCGGGCGCCAGCGGCGAGCGCGAGCTCCACCGCCCGCTCGACCGAGGCGGCTTCCTTCTCGAGGCCGAGGCTGTGGCGGAGCAGCATGGCTGCGCTCAGAATCGTGCCCACGGGGTTGCAGATGCCCTTGCCAGCGATGTCCGGGGCAGAGCCGTGAATCGGCTCGTACAGGCCGAGCTTGCCTTCGCCGAGCGAGGCGCTGGGCAGCATGCCGAGCGAGCCCGTGAGCACCGCGGCTTCGTCCGACAAGATATCGCCGAACATGTTCTCGGTCACGATCACGTCGAAGCTGGTCGGTGCAGTGACGAGACGCATCGCGCACGAGTCGACCAGCTGGTGCTCGAGCTTCACGTCCGCGAAGTCGGCACTGACCTGAGTCGTGACCTGACGCCAAACGCGGGACGACTCGAGCACGTTGGCTTTGTCGACCGACGTCAGCTTCTTGGTACGGCCGCGAGCCAAATTAAAGGCCAAACGCACGATGCGCTCGATCTCGAAATCCATGTACTCGAGCGTGTCGACGACTCTGAGACCGCGCTCGGTCTGCTCTCGATACTGCTTGCCGAAGTACAGGCCGCCGGTGAGCTCGCGCAGGATGAGCATGTTGCAGCCTTGAATGCGCTCGAGCTTCAGCGGCGAGGAATCGACCAGCTCCGGGTAGCTGCGCACGGGGCGCAGGTTGGCGAACAGGCCGAGCCCCTTGCGAATCGCGAGCAGGCCCTTCTCGGGCCGCGTCTTGGCGTTCGGGTCGTCCCACTTCGGACCGCCCACCGCGCCCAGCATGATCGCATCCGACGCCTTGCACGCGGCCAGCGTCGCCGGAGGCAACGGGTCGCCCGTCTCGTCGATAGCGATGCCGCCGATCAACTGCGTCTCGAACGAAAACTCGTGACCGGCGCGCTTAGCGACCGCCTCGAGCACGAGCCGCGCCTGCCCCGTCACTTCGGGTCCAACGCCATCACCGGGGAGAAGTACGATTTTAGCTTTCATCAGGCTGCATCACTCTCTGCTGTTTGCGATCGAGCCCCGAACAGGGGCGGGCAGGACAATTTCCACGTCGGCGGCCGGAGGACAATCCCCGGCCCGGAAAAAGCCCGAAAAATTCGGCGCCAGCCGCGAATTATCAGCGATTTTTAGGTGCTCCGGGATGGGGCGCTCGCAGCAGCGCTCATCGCCCCGGTTTCGAAATCGCACCCCTCAGGGACTACTCCGCAAAGCCGACACCAAGACCCGCGTACACGAGCACATGCAGGACCGGATCGGCGGGCTCGGCGTCCGGCGAGCTGCTCGCTTGCACGACGCCGTCGCTTGGATTCAACAGTGCGGCCGCACCGCCGAAAACTCGAAACAAGAACGCGCCGCGGCGTGATTCGTAGCCGAGATCCGTATTGAGCCAATAGGCACGCTCGAAGTCGCGATCCAGCGGGCCCGGCCCTTCACGCCCCTGCGCGACGGCGCCGGTGAACGGGCCGAACACGCCA
>DATCFJ010000301.1:0-4484 GCA_036509605.1 Polyangiaceae bacterium
TGCGGTTCGGTCGGTCCTAGTGTCGTGTCCCAAAGTCACGATGCAATCGGGGTGCGACTTTTGGGACACGACACGGCGCCCGCGGAGCGGCGTGAGGAATCAGAGGCGGGTCAGAACTGTGCCTCGCTTCGACCGAAGCGATTGCGACTTATGGGACATGACATCAGGGTGCGCTACAGGCGCAGGGCGGACCGGCATCCGCGGCGGTCGACAGCGGCCAAACTACGTTCAACGTGGGCACGCTCCCGCAGAAGGAACCCGTTGTCGAAAACGAGAGCACGCCACTCGCTTCGCAAGCGTCACCCGGTGCCGAGCTTCCGCCGACGGTCAGCTCCACGAAGTTGTCCGCGGCTACGCTCAGGCCGTCAGCGCCGGTGGTCGTGCCGCTCAGGTGCGCCGGGAAGGTCGGACCGCGCAAGGTGAAGGCGACATTGCCCGTGTTGTGCACGCGGTACTTGAGTGTGTCAGGGCAGGTGCTCTCCTCGAGATACGTGAGCGTCAACGTCGAGCCGAGCGGCATTCCCGCGTGATCGGTGAACTCCATGCGCGCCCCGAACAGCGTCGTGGCCAGTGCCACGGTGTGCGTCGACGTTCCCGGCTCGTTGCTAGTGAAGGAGAGCGTGCCCGTGCTGGCGTCGCCGATCTGCGCGGTCGGCTTCGGTGTCGGCGGCGTAACGAGCAGCGTGCCGCCCGCCCCGGGCGCGATGCTCAGCGGCAGCTTGGCGTTCACGACGTACCCCGAGTCTGCGCTGGCGGTCTTAATCGTCAGCGGCTGGCTGCCGCCGTTTTGAATCAGCAGGCTCGTGCCGGGCTGAGTGCTTCCGCAACTCGCGCCTACGTCCAAGGTCTTGTTGAAGACCGCGAGGGGTCGGGTTGGTATTCCAACGGGGACGTCGCCGCCCTCTCCACCTTCGCCGCTGTCACCCCCACCACTCGGTGTTTGCCCGGCCTCACCCAAACCAGCGTTGCCGCCACTCTGCCCGGAGCGGCCGCCATGACTCGATTGGCCACCGAGACTGATCAGGGAGCTTGGGTGAGAGGGGGCCGTTCCACACGCGCCCAGCGTGGCCGCGCTGGCGGCCAGCGTCGCCAGTACCGCCAAGCCGAGCGAAGACAGGTGAGCCATAGGCGGACAGCGCACCATAGCAGAAAAGTTTTTGTTCAATAGTTCTAGAAACTTGGGAAGTTGCGCTAAGAATCGCGCCCAGCTCCATGCCGGGCCTTCCGAGCGGCTCTGCGGGGCCGTTGGGAAGGTTTGGCCTGCCGACGAGCGTACATCCCCTGGCACACTGCGTGCTTGGACAGCGCCCTTAGAGTGACCCACGTTCATGCGCCTCCTGCCAGCATTCAATCCGTCCCGAGCACAAGTCCCCGTTTTCGTCGCTGCGTTCTGCATTTTGCTGGGCAGGTCTGCGTGGGCTGAGAAGCCGGTCACCCCGCCACCCGCCGCCACTGATTCGCCGGCGTCGCTATCCGCGCCGGGTCCCACGGCGCCTATTGCTACGTTGCTGTCGGATCCCAATGCGTTAGTGGCGTGGCTCAAGCGCATGAACCCGGATGTCCGCGCTGCAAGCGCACGAGTCGCGCAGGCCAGTGACCAGGTTGGGGCGAGCCGCGTGTGGCAAAATCCCTCGCTCGATCTGGGACTGAACAACATCGTGGTTGGGCGCTTGAACCGCGCGGCTGCTAGCAGCCGCGCAGACGCACTGTCATATTCCGTTGGCCTTTCGCAGACTTTCGAGCTCGGCAAGCGCGGGCCGCGCAGTGACGCCGCGAGGCTTCACCGCGACGCCTCCGGCGAGGAATACCGAGACACCTTACTCGGTCTTGTTAGCGACGCTCGCGCGGCGATGACCAAGGTTGCCTACCTCGGCGCACGTCAGCACATTCTGGAAGACACTTTGATCTCCGCGCAATCGCAAGCTGATCTAACGAAGATCCGACTCGACCGTGGCGACGTCAGCGGCGTCGATCACGCGCGCTTGCTGCTCGACGCCGAGCGCGTCGAGCGCGACGTGCTCGATAACCGCTCGGATTTGCAGGACGCGCTTTCAGATTGCGAGGCGCTGCTGTTCGCTCGCTGCCAAGCCGACGGTGCAACGCTCGATTCCGCGGAAAAGTCAGCGGCTGGTCAATTTGCCGTGAACGACTTAGAAGGCGTGATCGCGAGCCGTCCGGACCTCCGCGCTCTACGGTTGGAGCAGCAGTCGGCCGTATCAGAGGCGACCATGCACCGCCGTAGCGCCATTCCCGACCCGACCGTCGGCGTGAGTTACACGCGCAGCTACGACGAGCTGGCCGGCTCGCAACCCTACACGGTGGGTGTCTCGGCATCCATCCCGCTGCCGTTCTTCGATCACGGCCAATATCAAGCGCTCGAATCGGATCACCGCGCCGAGGAGCTGTCGGCCCAGGTGCAGTCCATGCAGCGTCATGCGGCTTCCGACGCGCGTTCGTTACTCATTCGTCGCAGCGTGTTGCGCAGCAAGCTGGAGAATATCCAGAAGGCCGCGCTGCCACGCTCCAAAGAGGTGGTGGATTCCAACTCGGTCGCCTATGAGCGTGGCCAGATTAGCTTGACGGATCTTTTGATTGCGCGACGCGAGCATGCTTCGCTCCTGCTCGAGGAGGCGGACACTCGCTTTGCGCTTTTCAGTGTCGAGAACGATTTGCGCCGCGCGCTCGGGATCGACCAGAACTTAGTCGGCGAGAAGCCGCGAGAGGACAGCTGATGTTACAAGCAAGTGCCGAAAACCCGATCCCTCCGTCGCACGGTGCCGGTGTGCCGCCGCCCAGCGAACCGGCGTTCAGGTTCCGCCCGACCACGCGCGTCGGGGTGGTGCTCGCGGTCGTCGTTAGCGTCGCTACCATCTGGGGCTCATCGCGCTTCGTGCGCAAGGCGTTGCCGGCTGCGCAAGTGCAAGCTGGGCTGACCATCGATCATGGAACGATCGGTATCGCTCCGGACGCGCCGCAGTGGCAGGTCCTGGAGCTCGAGACCGCGAAATCCATCTCCAGCACTTGGACGGACGCCGTTCCCGCTTTCGTTAAAGTCGACGAAGCCAAAGCCGCGCGAATCGGCGTACCGCTTGCCGGTCGCGTCACTCAGGTGTTCGTGGAGCTCGGTCAGCCCGTCGAAAAGGGCGCCCCCCTGTTCGCCGTCGCCAGCCCGGATTTGGCCGCGTTGGAAGTCGAGCAGAGCAAAGCCAAGGTGGACGTGGACGCCGCCAAGAGCGTGCTCGACCGCACCAAAGCCATCGTTGAAGCCCGTGCCTTGCCGGAGAAGGAGGCCACTGCCGCCGCGCAGCAGCTGCACCAATCGGAGCTCTCGCTGAACGTCGCTCAGTCCAAGCTCGCATCGCTCGACGTCACGACGCGCTCAGAGAACGAGTTCGTCGTTCACGCGCCGCGTGCGGGGCGCGTCGTGGAAAAGAACGTGCTGCCCGGCCAAGAGCTCTCGCCCGGCTCGGAGACCGCGTTGATGCTCGTCGCCGATCTATCCACGGTGTGGGTTGTGGCGGATTTGTTCGAGTCCGATTCGGACGGCGTGCTGCCCGGCGTTCCGGCTCGCGTGACGATCACCTCGCTGCCCGGCGTGGTGCTGGATGGCAAGGTCGACATGGTCTCTGCCGTCGTTGACGCCGAGCGGCACACCGTGCCGGTTCGTGTTCGCCTGGACAACGCGGACGGCCGCTTGAAGCCGAATACCTACGCGAAGATGCAGTTTCAAGCCTCCACACCGCCGGGCAGCGTCGAAGTTGCCGCGGGTGCCCTCGTGTCCGACGGCTCTCGCCAATATGCCTACGTGAAGAACAGCGCCGGGCGCTTCGTCAAGCGGGATGTAGTTGCAGGTGCGGTTCGTGATCAGCGCGTCGTGGTGTTCAAGGGCATCGCCCCCGGTGAGACAGTGGTCTCGAAGGGCGCGATCCTGCTCGATAACCAGATCGACATCGCCGAATAGTAGGCCACGGCGATGGCTCTCGGGCAGCAAAGGCGCCGCTCGTACCGGCGTTGATTGGAGCGGCCTGCGGCCCGAAATGCAGAGCCGCGGGCAGCGTGATAGCCTTCTCGGATCGATGTCGGGTCCCACCTACCCTCGCCGCCAGCCGCGCGTGCGGGGTAGCAGTAGAATCACGTTTGGGCATTGGGTCTTGAGCTCTGCCTTCGGGCTCGTGCTGGTCGCCAGTCAGAGCAACTGCGGCTTTCCAAACTACGGGTACGCTGTTGCAGCTGCCGGCGCCGGCGCCACCTCTGGTTCGAGCGGGTCCGACGCCCAAGGCGGTTCCAGCGCGGTTGGCGGTGGAGGGTCGAGCGGTTCCGGCGCGGGTGCGCCCGGCGGTGGCGGGGCGGACGGCGGGGCGGACGGCGGCGCGGCCGGCGCGGGAACTGGTGGCGAGGCGGGAGCTCCGGGCTGCGTCTATCCAGCGCCCGTCACATACCCCCCGCACTGCTTCGACAACGCGATGGGAGGCGACGAGACGGGC
>DATCFJ010000302.1:0-2888 GCA_036509605.1 Polyangiaceae bacterium
CTCCGCTGGCCAGGGTGAGTGCCCTGCGTCGACCGAGGATCGGCCGAACACGCAGCCAGCAGGCGTACTCTGCGCCCAAAATGTTCGTGCCAATGCCGCAGCCGATACCGAGCCGCGGAACGAATGCAAACTCCGCCGCCACTCCCAATGCGCCCGTTGGCGCCGCGACTCCAAAGCGCGCTTCGAGCGAGAACCGCCGCTCGAAGTCACTCTTCTGCGGCGGCGCGCTCAGCGACGCGACCGCGTCGTCAGTGTGGTCTTCCGCAGACAGTGTGCGGAGCTGCGGGGGCAAACTGAGGCCGGAAAACGCCAAAATCAGCGCGGCGGGGAGCATCAGGGTACCTCATGGCAAGTGACGTGCCGAAACCTCGCGCTTGTCGCGCGGTAGCAAAATGCTACCTTCTGCACAATGGGACAACCCGTAAAGCTCTCGGACAATCTGGTTCTGGACGCGCGCCTGACCGGCGAGGTGGCCGCTCGTTCCATAGCGGGTCAGATAGAGTTTTGGGCCGGCCTCGGCCGCTCCCTGGAGCCCCTGCTGCGCGGTGACGTCGCGCTCGCTTTGAAAAAGCGCGGCGAGGCGAGGCCACTCTCCGAGTGCATCGAATCAGTGAACGCTGCGGCCGGACAGGCTCGCTTGGCTAGAACCCTGGCGACCCGGCCCTTTCCGCACTTCGAAGCGGCTCCCCAATCCGGTTTGCTGGTGAAGGTCGATGAAGACGGCACGCGCACGCTCGGGCGTTTCGTCAACCGACAGTTCAAAGCGGTCAAAGCGGTCAAAGCGGTCAAAGCTCGGTGACAGTCTCGTTCGACGCGCGGCCGATCATCGTCGCGCTCGCAGGCCCGAACGGCGCGGGCAAGTCGACATTCTTCGCGGCGCATCTGCAAGCGGCGGGCCTACGCTTCGTGAATGCTGACGACTTCGCCCGCGAGTTGAGCCTCGGCGCGTATGAGGCCGCCGAGCTCGCAGCCCGAGTGCGGCACGCGCTAGTCGTGAGTCGCGAGAGCTTCGTCTTCGAAACGGTATTCTCGGATCCCGCAGGCGAAAAAGTGGAATTCTTGAGCGCCGCCGCACGCGCGGGCTACGCTGTCGTGCTCTGCTTCATCGGGCTCGACAGCGCGCGCACTTCCGAGCAGCGGGTCGCGATGCGCGTCCTTCAAGGCGGGCACGATGTGCCGACGGAGAAACTCGCGGCTCGGTTCGAGCGCACCCTTCACAATCTTCAGCGCGCGATTCGTGCGCTTCCGTCGGTGCACGTATTTGACAACACCGACCTTAGGCAGCCTTTCCGTAAGGTCGCTGAGTTTCAGGACGGCAAAGCGGTTGCCCTCCTCGCTCCGGTGCCCGCCTGGCTGAAACCCAAGCGGCGGGCACCAAAAGGACGCTGAACGAACGAGCTGAGACGTTATGCTGAGAAGAGCGCTTAGACTTCTACGGCAGCTTTTGGCGACGAGCCCGCGCCGCCCGGTCGAGCAGGACGGCTGACCGCGTGCCCGTCGGGCAGCACGGCTCGACCCTGGATCAAGCCGTACTCGATGGAGTCCACGAGCGCATGCATCGAGGCTTCGATGATGTTCGACGAGGCGCCCACGGTGCTCCAGCTGCGGTGCGCGTCTTGGCTGTCGATCAGCACGCGGGTGATGGCTTCCGTGCCTTCCGTCCCGTCCAGGATACGGACCTTGTAGTCCGCCAAGTGGATGTCGTTGATTGCCGGGTAAGAAGGAGCGAGCGCCTTGCGCAGCGCGCCGTCGAGGGCGCTGACTGGGCCGTTGCCCTCGGCCGCAGTGTGCAGCGTGAGCTTACCGACCTGCACTTTGACGACCGCCTCGGCGAAGGTCTCGGTGCCCCGGCGCTTGCCGACTTGGATCTGATAGTCGACGATCTGAAATAGCGGCACGTAGTCGTGCGCCTTGCGCTGCAATAAGAGGGCAATGCTGGCTTCCGCGCCCTCGTAGGAGAGCCCGCGAGCTTCGGCTTCCTTGATCTCGCGCAGGGCTTCGAGCTCGGTGCCGGCGCTGACTTCGACGCCCATTTCCTCGGCCTTGGCGAGCACGTTGCCGCGCCCGGACAGCTCACTAACGACGACACGCATGGTGTTGCCGACGAGCTCCGGAGCGATGTGCTGGTAAGCGTCCGCGTTACGCCGCAGTGCCGCGACGTGCACGCCGCCCTTGTGCGCAAACGCACTTTTGCCGACGTACGCCATGTGCGCGTCCGGAGCGAGGTTCGCGACCTCGGCCACGAAGTGCGACAGCTCACTGATGCCTGCCAGGCGCCCCGGCTCGAGCACGCGAAAGCCGAGCTTGAGCTCGAGATTCGGGACGATCACCGAGAGGTTCGCGTTGCCGCAGCGCTCGCCGTAGCCGTTGATCGTGCCTTGTACGTGGCGCGCGCCGGCACGCACAGCGGCCAAGCTGTTGGCCACGCCGCAGCCGGTGTCGTCGTGGGCGTGGATGCCGAGCGGGTGCTTCACCAAGCGAAGGACCTCAGTCACGATGCGCTCGACGTCCCAGGGCATGTTGCCGCCGTTGGTCTCGCACAACGTGACGACTTCAGCGCCGCCGCGGATGGCCGCGAGCAGCGTTTCTACGGCGTAGCTCGCGTCCGCGCGGTAGCCGTCGAAGAAATGCTCCGCGTCGTACACGACGCGCTTCTTCTCGCCGCGCAAGAACGCGCACGAGTCTTCGATCATGCGCAGGTTCTCGTCGAGCGATGTGCGCAGCACCTCCGTTACCTGGAAGGTCGAAGATTTGCCGAAGATGGTGCAGACCTCGGTGCCTGCGGCGATCAGCGCCCGCATGCTCGGGTCGTCCCCAGCAGCGAGCCCAGCGCGGCGAGTAGAGCCAAAAGCCGCGATTTTCGCGTGCTTCCACTCCTGGTCGCGGGC
>DATCFJ010000303.1:0-9090 GCA_036509605.1 Polyangiaceae bacterium
GGGCAAGCTGAGCCGCGTCGGTGTGCCGGCGGCGCTGAACGCCGCGTAAGAGAAGGTCGTGGTGGTGATCTTCACGTACAACGAGCTCGCCGCGCCGCCGCCGAACTGCAGCGCTGGCGCCAACAGGCCGCGCGGGAAGACCGTGTTGTCGTACGGGTACAGGAATCGGAATGCTGCGTCGGGGCCGATGCCCTTACTGCCACCGCTCCCACCGAGGACCAGCTTTGCCTGATCGGCAGCGCTGATATTATCGGGATTTTGGCTCAATTTCACGGCGACCGAGAAGGGCACGGACGCGCTCTCCGAGCCCGCTTGAGCGGTAATAGTGACCGAGCCTGCGCTGAGGCCGTTGGCTTCGAACACGCCGTCTTGGTTGATCGAGCCGATGCCCGTGTCGTCGACGCTCCAGATGACGCTCTTCGGCAATGAGCCGTCCTCGTATTGGGCGTGCGCTGCGACGTCGACTGGCGTGCCGGTGACCAAGATCAAATCCTTGTCGATGCTCACCTCGAGCGCGAGCTCGGTGACGCCAATCGGAACACCGCCGCCAACGCCGTTGTTCGCTCCGACGTTCAGCTGGTCGCCCATGCTCGTGCTGCCGTTGTCGCCCGCACTTCCGCCCAGTGCCTCGCTGCCTGCATCGCCCAGCGCATCGCCGCCCGCGGCTGCCTTGCGGGTCACGGTGGGCGCCGACCCGCACGCAGCGAGCACGCCCGCCAAGAGCGTCGGAATGAGGACTGTCGCAAGACCAAGGGATCGCTTCATCAAGGCTCCAGACGCACGCGCGCCATCCGCTAGGGACGGCATTTTTGGCCCTTTCATAAGCAACGACCCCGCACGAGGGCCAGTCCTGTGTGGGCAACTCCTACTTGTGGGTCCGGCTTTGAAGGCGCGGTGCGCAGCTTGCTCGGTACTAAAATGAGCTGAAAGTCTTGGAAGGCAAGATCACGATCTGCCAATGAGAGGCGAAGCCAATGAGAGCTGACCGACTCGGTTCGAGACACCCGAAGGGTTGCACAGGCGCATGCGATCCTTCGGCAAGGCTTAGCGGCCAATCAGCTGCCGGTTGCCGCTAGGCCCAGGACAAATCTTCGGACGAACGAAGGTTGCAGATCGCTCTGAAGCCGCGACCTACATCAACCCAGCGATGATCCCGTCCGCGAACAGCCAATGCTGTTTCGGGATGAGCGTTCTTCCGTCCTCGACTCGGAGCTTGCCCTGTGTCAGCAAGCGGTCGCGCGCGCGGGCGCGCTCGGGGGTCCAGAGGGTCGCGCCGAGCTCCTCGGCAGCGCGTTCGAGATCGACGCCGTCGGCTAGGCGGAGGCCCAGCATGATGCGTTCGGCCAGCGCGGTTTCGGGCGGGATGGGCTCGTAGTTGGCGACTAGCGGGCCGACCTGCGACAGGTTCGCGTTGGCGAAGCTCTGCGCAGACGCTAGGTAGCGCTCGGGCGAGGGCGTGTTGCGGTAGCGAACGCGCTGCCCGCCGCTGTTCAGGGTGCCCCACGCGCCGCAGCCGAGCCCGAGATAGTCCCGCCCGACCCAATAGCCCACGTTGTGGCGCGAGCGGGCGCCGCTCTTGGCGTAGTTGCTGACCTCGTAGTGCTCGAAACCGGCGCGCTCCAGCGTTTCTTCGACCGCGATGAACGAGTCGGCCACGGCGGCTTCTTCGAGCAATGGCAGCTTGCCTTTGCGGGCGAGCGCGCCGAACTGCGTGCCCGGCTCGATGGTCAAGGCGTACGCGCTCAGGTGCTCGGTGCCGAGCTCGCTCATGATTTGAGCTTCGCGTGCGGCGGCGCCCGCTGCTTGCCCGCTAACCCCAAAAATAAAATCGGCAGACACGCGCGGCATGCCGCTGTGCAGTGCGTCGCGCACTGCGCCCAGGCCGGATTCGACGTCGTGCAGTCGACCGAGGAACTGCAAGCGCTCCGCGTCCAGCCCTTGCACGCCGATGCTCACGCGGTTGACGCCGACCGCTTGCAAGGCTCGTCCACGCTCGACGTCGAAGCTCGTCGGGTTGCATTCGACGGTCACTTCGACCTCCGCGCTGCCCGCAGGGAGCAAGCTGCGGATGCGCGCGAGCACGCGCCCGAGCTCACGCGGCTCCCACAAAGACGGCGTGCCGCCGCCGAAAAACACGCTGAGCAGCCGCACTTCGCCCAAGGTTTCGACGCGACGTTCGAGCTCGGCGATCAGCGCGTCCGCGTAGGCTTCGTGGGGCAGGGCGGGGCGTTCGGCGGCTACGCTCAAGAAGTCGCAATACGGGCACTTCTTGAGACACCAAGGGAAGTGCACGTACACGCCGAGATCGCTCTTGGGGCTCGCGGCCTGTGCTTGGTTGTCGGTCACTGAAAGCGCAGCCTGACTCGAGTTTCCCTCGAAGAAAAGGCGGGATTTGCGAATGCATGTGGTCTGCCTGACGGCCTTCACGATTCCGCGCGTGTAAACCGCGAAACTCGGGCTAAGGTCCGGTCACGCATGGACCGCGTGCAGTTATTCGAATTCGAGGATCTGCCGTGGTTCCCGCACGTCGTGCGCGAATGCATGACTGATTTTTTGAGCTTTCTCGGTCAACGCGGGCGGGTCGTGTATCGAGACTTTGCCGAGCGTTTGGCGCGCGCGGTAGAAGCCACCGGCGACGACACGATTCTCGATCTGTGCTCGGGCGGGGGTGGTCCAGCGATCACCATCGCGGAGCTCATGCGCGAGCACCGGGGCTCGCGGCTGCGCGTGCTGCTCACCGATTTGTACCCGAATTTGCCGCGGCTCGAGCGCGCTCGGGCGGAGGGCGCTGGGCTGGTCGAGTATCGCGAGCTGCCGGTGGACGCGACCGAGGTGCCTGAGTCGCTGCCGGGCTTTCGTTTGATCTGCAACGCGTTTCACCATCTGCCGCCCGATGGTGCGCGCAAATGCCTGGCGGATGCCGTTCGCTACGGCCGCGGCATCGCGCTGGTCGAGATGGTCGAGCGCTCCGCGACGAGCGTGTTCGGCGTGACTTTCGGCACGAGCGCGGTGCTAGCGGTGACGCCGTTCATTCGCCCGGTTCGCGTTTCGCGTTTGCTGCTCACTTATTTAGTGCCCGTAGTTCCGTTATGTACTTGGTGGGATGGCGTCGTGTCGTGCTTGCGAGCCTATACCCCGAGCGAGCTGAAGCGCCTCGTGGCCTCCCTGCCGGACAACGACTACGTGTGGGACATCGGCCGCCTGCCAGTCCCGAACACGCCCACGAGCCTCGTTTACTTGATTGGATATCCGAGAACGTAAACGTGTATATTCGGCAGTTATGCCGGGCCCTGTTTACGAGATGCTCTGGGACTGCAAGTTCTGCGGCCAGAAGAAGCTGCTGGGGCTGAGTCATCGACATTGCCCCAATTGCGGCGCGCAGCAAGACGCGAGTGCTCGCTACTTTCCGCCGGATGATGAGCGGATTGCCGTGCAGGACCACCGCTTCGTCGGCGCGGACATCGTCTGTCACTACTGCTCGGCGGCGAGCAGCCGCGCCGCGCACAACTGCGGCAACTGCGGCGCGCCGCTCGCGGAGGGGCAGGGCGTGCAGCAACGGAGCGATCCCGCGCGCGTGCAGGGTGCCGCGTTGACGCCGTCAACCGCGCCGAGGAAGCGCTTCGGTGTCGGCTTGCTGATTGCGCTCGTGCTCGGTGTGCTGTGCTTGTGCGGGGTGCTGTCGAGCTTGCTGTTTTGGAAGCGAGCAGCCGCGTTCAGCGTGGTGCGCCAGGAATGGTCGCGCACGGTGAACGTCGAAACGTTTGGCCCAGTGAGCGACTCGGCGTGGTGCGACCAGCTGCCCGCGGGCGCCAGCAACGTGCTTCGCCACCGTGAGCAACGCTCGACCAAGCAAGTCCCGAGCGGCGAGGACTGCCATACCCATAAAGTCGACAACGGAGACGGCACGTTCCACGAGAAGAAGGACTGCACTCCGAAGTTCAAAGGCGAGCCTGTTTTGGACGACAAATGCGCCTTCCAAATCGCGCGCTGGCACACCGAGCGAACCGCCAAAGCGCAGGGTAGCGACGCCGCGAACGTCAAGTGGCCGGACACGCAGCTCACGCGCCCGGGAACTTGCGTCGGTTGCGAGCGCGAGGGCACGCGCAGCGAGACGTACACCGTCGTCTTTCAAGACACGAAGGCCGCCACTTTCCGCTGCGACTTCGCACAGCAAAAGTGGTCGGCGTTTGCCGTCGGCTCGAAGTGGAGCGGCGCGGTCCGCCTGGTTGGAACGCTGGATTGCGACTCGCTGGGCAAGCCGTAACTCGGGCGTTACTGTTGTTTCGGAGTGACGTCGCGGCCGAGCGCGTGTGTGAGCGCGACGCGAGCGATGCGCACATCGACGTGAGAGTTGACGACTTCGAGCCGCGCGCGCGTGAGGTCGGTCTCGGCGTCCGTCACTTCCACGATGGTGGCCTTGCCGGCGCGGTACAGCTCGCGGCGCACGCGGTAGTTTTCTTCGGCGGCGGCCAGGCCTTCGCGGGAGGCTTCGAGGCCGAAATTGGCTTCGGCGAGGGCGTTGATGGCTTGCGTGGTCTCGATACGGAGGCCGTTCTTGAGGGCGCCGCGTTTGGAGGCAACTTCGTCGGCGTGGGCTTCGGAGACTTTGGATTGGGCATCGGCGCCGAAGATGTCGGTGGGCGTCCAGGTGAGGGTCACACCGGCGTTCCACGTCGGGTGCCAGACTGCAGCGGGCGGGGCGTAGCGCGAGTTCGGATTTGCGTAGTTGGCGTCGGCGTGCGCGTCGAGCCGCGGGTATTTACCGGCGCGCGCCGCTGAGGCTTGTTCCCGGAGTGCGGCTTCGCTTTCACCGAGTTGCTTCATCTCGATGCGGTGTTCGAGCGCTTCCGCGTAGGCGGCATCTTGGTTGGTTGGGAGGTCGTAGGGCGGCAGATCGGTCAAGATGTTCTCGCCGATGTCGTAGTTGGTTTTTTCGCCGTCGCCCATCGCAACGCGCAGTTGCTCGGTGGCCATGGAGACGTTGTTCTTCCAGTGCGCCACAGTGAGCTCGGCGCTCTTTTCTTGGCTGACGGCGCGTAATACGTCGGCGCGAGATACTAGGCCGGCATCGAAAGCATTTTTAGCGTCTGTCGCGTGCCCACGCGCGGCTTCGAGCGCTTGCTCGGCCACGTAGCTCGCGCCTTGCGCGCGGATCCACTGGTAGTAATAGACGCGCGCGTCGCGAGCGACCGACAAGCGCGTGGCTTGCTCATCGAGCTTGGCGGCGGTTTTGCCGTGATTGGCGCCGGCCATCGCGTTGGAGAGGCGGAGCACATAGTCCGAGATCGGGATGTTGAGCTGGGCTTCGAGGTTGTAGTTGTTGGGGATGACGGGGAACAGCGCGTCGCCTGTGAAGGTTGTCGTGCCGAACTTAAAATCAGGCTGATGAAACTTGTTCAACCGCGTGTACGCCGCAATCAGCGTGAGCTTCGGCAAGAACTGCGCAGTCGTCGCGTCGACCTCAGCGTCCGCCGCAGCCAAGCTCTTCTGCTTCGCCGTAACATCCACGTTGTTCACGAGCGCGCGCTTCGCCGCCTCGTCAGCGGTCAGCCCGTTGCCCGTTTGCATCGACGCAAGCTTCGCTTCCAAGCTTGTCGTCACCTTGCTCACCGGCGCATCCGGCCCAACCGCGCCCACAGGAGCTGGCGGAGGAGCGAGGTTCGTCGGCACGGGCCGCGCCGCGGCGGGAGCGGGCGCTACCGGTGCGACAGCGGGCGCGGTTTGGCCGAACGCGACCGAGCTCGAGAGCACCAAAGCGAAGGGGGCAACGTAGCTGAACGAACGACGGAACATGGCGCAGAACTCCTTAGAAACGGTCTCTCGAATGGGCGGAGGTATTGGGAACCGCAGGGGCTGTTGTCGAGTCGGCTCGAGACTTCTACACGGTTTTTGACAAAACCGCAGAGCTCGCGCTCTCCGGGGGCGGCACCGAGTCGCTCTTTTCCGGGGGCAAATGTTGCAGGCAGCTGATTAGGTCGGGCGTGCCGGCGCCGGTGATGACCATCCAGCGCAGCTCGCGCAGGCGCTTTTTCAGGTCCGGCTTCTTCGTCTCACGCACCAGCTGACGCGCAAAGCGGTCGTAGCCACCGGCGATGAACGCAGCGGCCACCTCGACATCCAGGTTTGGGCGATAGATCCCGGCTGCCACACCCTGCCGCAACAAGCCTTCGGTTTCAGTCTGCGCGTAGGACGCGAAGTGCTCGATCAAATGCTGATAGTCGGCCGAGCGCCCTCCCTCGAGGGTGATGCGCATCAACGCGCGGTTCTTCCAAATGAACTCGAACATCGCCAAGTCGCGTTCGAGCCACACATCGAGCGCACGCTCGAAGCCCTGGTCCATCGCGGGCAGCTCTTTTGCCTCACCGATGCGCGACTGCAGGTGGGCGAGCACTTCGGACAAGAGCTCCTTGAATGCGTCGCCCTTGCTGTCGAAGTGCAGGTAGAACGCGCCCTTGGACAGGCCGGCTTGCGTCGTGATGTCCTCGACTTTGGCGCGATCCAAACCTTTCTCCGAAAAGACGCGCTCGGCGGCCTCGAGCAGGCGGCTTTTGGCGTGTGGATCACTCGGTCTCGGCAACTGTCCTCCGGGCTTATTGGGCACCGTCAGTGACCTGCGGGTCACTGACTTCGGGGTCAATATTGCTCTGGGACACTGATCGTCAAGCGGCAAACTAGCGCCGGGCGCCCGGCTAACTCGTTGAAAACGCTGGAGTCAGCGGTCGAAGCGCTGCAATTCCGCTTGGAAGCCACCCAGATCCACCAGCTCGTGGCGGGTGACGTTGAGCCCCAAGCGACGCGCGGTGGCCGCAGTGCGCTCGGGCAGTGGCGAGAGCCAGACCAGCCGCCCTGCGGGTGCGAGCACCCCTTTCGCGTGCTCCAGGAACGCGTCGAGGAGCGTGGCCAGCGTGCCGTCGCGGGCCACGCGGCGACCCATGGGCGGGTTGGTGATGATCAGCGTCGCGCCGCGCAGGCGGTGACTGCGCGCGTCTGCTTGCGTGAGCTTGAGTGTGACCTTCGCGCGCTCGGCGTTCGCGCGCGCCGCGCTGAGCGCTGCGCTCTCGAGATCCGTCCCGTGCAGCTCGCGATACGGTCCCAACAGAGCGCGTTCGATCAGCTCGAGCCCGCTGCCTACGAACGGATCCCAAACGACGTCGTTTTCGCGCACTTCGGCGACGCGCGCTAAGGCAGCGGCGAGCGTGGGGTGTGACGCGGCGCGCACGTCGTCTGTGCGATACGCGAAGCGCGGATCCTCGAAGCGGCGCGGACACAATTCTAGCGAGCCGCGCTGCGTGTCGATCACCACTTCCCAGATCGACTCATGCGGGTCATTGTGAAACCAGGAGATGCGCTCGGCGACCGCGGCTGCGATTCGCCAGACTTTGTCCCGTTGGTGCCCGCCCTCGGCAAAAGACAGCCGAAAACGCGCGCGCCCGCTGGTCCACGCGCGCACCGCGCGTTCCGCGTCCGGATGCTCGAGCGCACCGAGCACGCGCCCCGCGAGGCTCTCTTGGCTATTGCCGGGGAGCGGCACTTCCAGCCCAAAGCCAAGCGCGGTACGCAACCGAAGCAGCTCGCCGAAGCTGCCGCGGTGACTGAGCCGAATGCGATCGGGCCCGATGATACTGCCCGGTGCGACGCCCAACGCGCGCGCTTCATCACCGAGCACCCAAGATAGCCCTGCGCGACAATGCACGACCACCGACTGCGGCGCGCCCAGCGGCTGATCGAGAGCGATGCTCGAGGGCTGCGCGCGCGCGTGGTCGCGCCCTAGCATCAAGCAAGCGCGCTCGATGATGCGTTGCAGCTCCGGGTCAGTCGAGCGCTCGGCACGCAAGATCGCGACAGCGCGCTCGCCGCCGCTTTTGCCCAGCGCTTCTGCCAAGCTGCGCTTTTCTACGACGCTTGCGCCGGCCCAGCGCTCGAGCAAGCGCGCCTCGAGCCCCGGCACTGCTTCGAGCTTGCCCAGGGCGGCACTCGCGACGCGCCGCACGCGCTCGTCGCTGTCTTCCAGCGCGGACAGCAACGCGGCGCGAAATTCGGCTGACGGATGCGCTTGCGCGACTCGGCCCAGCACCCCCAGCACGCGGGCTTTCTCGCGAGCGTCTGCGCTGGCCAGCCGCGCAATCGCGGAGCGCCCGGCGGCCTCGCCACCGCGGCCCAGCGTGCGCTCGAGCTTGCGCGCGTCCTCACGCTCGGCTTGGGCCAACGCGTTGAACAAGGGCTGTAAGTGCTTGGCGCCCGGCGTAAACCCAGGATCGGACAGCCAGGCAGCGAGCTCGGGCGGAAGAACGCTTGCGGACGACACGAGAGCTGACTTAGCACTACGCGCATCGCCGCATGAGAGATTTCGCGCCCCTTCGCGCTTGGCAAGTGCTCACGGATACTCCGCTCATTTCTCAGCGTTGGCTGGAGGTGCGCGAGCAGCGCGTGCGCTTGGCCAACGGCCACGAGATCGACTGCTTTCACCTGATTCAGGGTCCGAGCTGGGCCGGCGTGCTGTGCCTGACCGCCGACCAGCAGGTGGTTTTGGTGCGTCAATATCGGCACGGTTTGGGCGGCGCGAGCCTGGAGCTTCCGGCAGGGGTGATCGAGCCGTCGGAAGCGCCGCATGATGCGGCACGCCGCGAGCTGCGCGAGGAGACCGGGTTCGCCACCGACGACCTTGCTCCGCTCTTGATGGTGGCTCCGGAGCCCGCTCGCAACACCACGCTCGCACATTTCTTTTTCGCGCGCGGCGCACTGCGCATTGCCGACCTGACGCTCGACAACAGCGAAGAGCTAGAGGTCGTGTTGGTATCGGTGCCAGAGCTGTTCGAGCTGATCGATCAAGGGCAGATCGTGCACGCCGCGCACATCGGCGCGATCTTGTTAGCTGCGCGTCGCGGTTTGATCTGACAGGCTCGCGAGCGCCGCGCTGAGCTCACCGGGCAACGGCCCTTCGAGAGTGAACTGGCCGGCTTCGAGAGTGATGGTGAGCTTTGTGCGGTGCAAGAAGCTGCGGTCGAGGCCGTGACGGTGCTCGAAGAAAGTGTTCGACGGCGCGTCACCGAAGCGCGCGTCGCCCAAGATCGGATGACCGACGCCAGCCAG
>DATCFJ010000304.1:0-2190 GCA_036509605.1 Polyangiaceae bacterium
GCCAGGGCGACCTTTGCCTTGAACGCTGCGCTGTGCCGGATGCGGGTGCTTTTCATCGTTTTGCTGCTCCTTCTGCGAGGAGCAGGCGCCGTTTACACCACCTTAGCTGCTGGTCCGAATTTTGGGATCCTCTTCAATCAGAGGCGAAGCTGTCGAGCGTTCCCACCGCCACGGAGTCTTCCGTCTCGAGGTTAGTAGGGAGCCGGATCAGATCGGCCCACGTGCCAGTGTTCAGGTACGTCGCTCCGCCGCCGAGATCGACGCGCTTCACGATGTGGGTGTGCCCGTACACAACCAGTTTGTATCTGCGCTTAGCCGCCGCTCGGGCGGCGCCAAAATAAGGCTCACGCTCGTGGTTGACGTTAAAGGTTTCGTCGCTGCGGTTTAGGCGGCGCAATGCCTTGAGCAGGCGCAACACCAAGCGCTCCCGATCCGGTGCCTGCGAAGCCCTCCAGGTCTCACAAAAACCAAGCAAGGTGTCGATCGCGCCGATCTGCTTTCCCCTACTCTCGCTCCCCACTTCTCGGGCGCCAGAACCGTGTGCGAGTTCGCGAGCCAAATCTAGATCGTCGTCGCCGGAGCAAGCCGAAGGCACGGCAGCGTTGTGCGCTAGTGCCACCACTCCGACCTCGTCCACGGTCCCGATCTTTCGTCCATCGCGCGGCTTGCCATCGTTGTCGATCCGGTTCCGTAGCTTGCTCGCAGCCAGCGTGGCGCAGGCGTCGAGCGTCGAGAACTTCAGCGGCTCCAGGACGGCCAGCAGGGGCAACACCGCGCCCGTCTCGGGTTTCAGGAGGTCGACGAATTCGTACTTCGTCTTGAGGCCGTTCATCACCTGGACTACGAGCTCACTCCCCGGCGTCTGGAGCGTGCGCGCGGTGGGCTCGCGGCGGCTCAGCTCTGAACGCAACTCGCGCAGCGTATCGTGATCGATCTGGTTCCACGGATCGCTGCGGTTGCCGTGGTCGATGAGCACCGGCCCAAGTGAAAGTGCCTCGCCATCCAGCAATAGCTCGACGGCCGCCCCATTGAGACGGGCCAGCAGCGCTCGACGTGGGCCGGGAAGCGCTAGCTCGACGTCGTGGTTGCCCATCATCAGTGTGAGCCGAACGCGTGTCGCCGCGTAGGCTAGTGCGTCCCATACCTCTGCCGTCCGCTTGAAAATGCGCTCGAGCTTGTGCTGTGCGGCGTGCTCATCCGCTGTAAACGCGCTGAATCCGTGTGCCGCGCGGGCATCTTCCTCTGCCAGGAAATCGACTATGTCGCCGGCAACGACCAAGCGGACCACGCGGGCATTGCTCGCCTGGTCAGCGACCCAGTGAATGAAAGCCGCCAGTCGGAGACGAGCGGTCCGCGTGCACATTTGAAAGCCTGGCCGGTCACCTTCCCCCGGCGCGCCTCCGAGATGTAGATCCGACACAATGAAGACTAGTTCCGCCAACGAGGCCTCCTTCAATGATGCAAACGGATGCTATCACGACCGTTGCTTTCTCGCGACGCGCCGATCGGTCGAGAATGTGAACGTTCCACCGCGGGTGTCATCTAGTCCCCACACCCCCAGCGTCAACGTATTCGAGACTCAGCCGCGCTCGGTGAAGGGTTGGTGATCCTCTGGGGAAAATTCGCGCTTGCTCGCGCTTGCGGTTGCGGTTGATGGATAACCGGCAGACTAGCGAGTTGCTGCGCCAGCGCGGTCCGGTGGCGGCCGAACGTCTCTCGCACAAATGACCATTGAGCGTGCGGAGCTGAGGCGCAACGGGAAAGCGATGGGTTTGGATTTCCCTTGCCCATAGGCATCCGGGAGACTCGGAGGTCGGCTTTCGTCCGTTTCTGGAACGCCTAGGGTAGCAGTCCCCGACCCCTAAGCGCCCGCTCTTCCTCCGCGGTTAGTTCCACATCGAAGAACCCCAGTGCCCCCCGCAGCGCGCGGAAGGGGAGCACCACGGGCCGGGAAAGCAGGAATCCGAACGAGGGCTTCTCGGTCTCTTCGGGCTTCATGTGCCATTTGTAACCCGAGTCGCCGGGCGGTAGCACGTCGATCAGCTCGACCGCACCGACGAGGCCGCCGCGCTGGAGCGCTTCGGCAGAAGGAATCGAGCCCGCGTTCACGCCGATTCGGAGCAGTGCCTCCTTTGCCCATTCGTAGTCCTCGGCGGTCATGCGCTTACCGGCGTGGATCAGCAATGGGCC
>DATCFJ010000305.1:0-6377 GCA_036509605.1 Polyangiaceae bacterium
GAGCACGCTCTTGTTGCGCGCCAGCCGCTTTTTCGCTTCGAGCGCGGCAGTCCCGCTCGGGTCCATCTGCGGGGCAAGGGCCACGAGCTGATTGAAGACATCGAGCGGATTGACGAGCTTGTACATGGGCAGCGTGGAAAATTGGTGCTGACCGGCGCTGACTGCCCACGAAACACTTTGACTGTTTGAGCATTGCTCGGTGTCACAGCTGCCAAGCGCTGTGGACAGGCCGACTTGCAACGACGCGAGCGGCGTCTTGCCCTTGAAGGCGTCGTCCTGTGCCAATACCTGGTCAACCGAAATGCCGTTGGCCTCATGTAATCCAAGTTGGGCTCTGACTGCCGCTGCATCCGCACACGTTAGCCACGCCCCACTCAAACGGCCATGGGCCGGGTCGATTTGAGACGTCCCATCGCTGTTGAATACCGACCCGTTTTCGAGATTCGTCAGCACGTTGAGCTTCGACTTCAACGAATCGCCGAACGGCTCGAGTATTGGCCCTAACCGCCAGGCATCCCCGCTGCCATTGCTCGTCGGAGTCCAGAATTCGGGAGCTCCGTTCGGCAGGTAGATGGGCAGGAAGCGCCGGCGTATGTCAGCCGTTTGTGCGTGCAGCTGCCGTGGCGCGAGCGATTCGAGCCAAGGCAGCGAAAGCGCCACGCCGGCGCCGCGCAATAACGTTCGTCGAGAAACGAAGCGACTCATCGTGGGGTCCTCACTTCAACCTCCGCCTCGGCGAAGCCGAAACGTATCGCTTTCGATCAGCGCATGGATGATGCGGCGAAGGCTCGGGGTTTGCCCTGCGGCGAGCCACTCCTGCTGCACTTGCTGCAAGTAAGGCTTGTCGCTCGGCGTGACGATCCTTCCGAGCCCGTAGGTGAACAGCTTCTCCGCTAGGCACTCGCCGAACCTAGGGTCGGTCGAAACCGCCTGCGCTAGCCCGTCCAACCCCTGGATGCTCAAACCTTCTGGATGGGCGTCCGACGCCGGCAATGTCGTGGAGGCGTCCACCGTCGAACCGTCGTCATAGGTCGTGCGGTAAAGCCCGATGGCATCGAACTGCTCGAGCGCCAAACCATACGGGTCGAAGAGTGCGTGGCAGGCGGCGCAACTGGGGTCCGTGCGATGCTTTTCTAGGGCCTGACGAACGTTGAGCGCCGGCGAGACGCCAGCGTCTGCGTCTGCGCCAGCGTCTGCGTCGAGCGCGGGTACTTTGGGGGAAGGCGGCGGCGGTTCCGCGCACAGGAAGTTGCCGGCAATCCAACGGCCGCGGTGCGAGGGCGACGTGCGTCGATCCAGGGAAGTCAGCGCCAAGAAGCCGGCCAGTCCGAAGAAACCGGCTCGCTTGTCGTCGTGATATTCGACGAATTGGGCGTTCCCCATTCCCGTCTGGTCGGTGGGGATTCCGTAAAGGTATGCGAGCTCTGCATCGATGAAATTGTAATCGGCAGTGGGGAACTCGAACCAGGACTGCTCATGTCGCAGGAAGTACCCGAAGTAGTCGAGCATTTCTTGACCCGCAGCGACCGCCACGGGGGGCGTCCACTGATAAAACTTGGGGATGGCGGGATGGGACGCGACCTGCCGCTCCCCCAGCCACTGCCCCGCAAAATTCGTGATCAAGCGATCGGACTTCACGGAGCCCGCGGCGTCCACCTGCGTCTTATCGTCGAGCATGCGGTCGACAACCGCTGAGAGCGTCGCGGGCTGTGTTAGCGAGCCATCCGCCGCGGCTTGAAGCAGTGCATCGTCGGGTGCACTGCTCCAGAGAAAGTAGGACAAGCGCGAGGCCAGCTCGTACGGGCCGAGCGGGTGAGGTTCGGTCGATTCGGGGGTTGGATCGAGCTCGATGCGGTACAGAAACTCGGCGCTCGACAGCAGCGCTTGCAACGTCAGGGTCAGGGCGGCGGATTCGTCGTCGCCCAGGCCGCGGGCGGCGTCGTATACGTTTTGATAGGTTTGCAGCTCGTCCGGTTCGAGCGGACGCCGAAACAGGCGCAGCCCAGCTGCCGCAATACTGGATTGCGCGCACCCCGAGGCAGTGAGGTCACAGGACACGAAGCGAGCGCGGGCCTGTTGGGAAGCGAGCAGCTCCGTTGCGAGCGCCTGGGCGGCACTGAGGTAGCGATCGTACTGGGCTTCGTCGACATGGAGCACCGAGGCGATGTTGTCAAAGCCTTCCGCCTCCGCACGCCAGCTGCCGTTCGCGGGGGCGAGCGTCGTACCGAGCACGTCCTGGACGGTCGCGTTGTATTCGGCAGAGTTCAGCCGATGCATGTCTTTCCGACCCGGGTCCAAAACCTGGCTCGCGCCGCCGGTCCCCGCGCCGGCGACGCCTCCGCCTGTCCCCGCGCCAGCGACTCCGCCGTGTGGCTGGCCTGCAACCGTGCTGCAGGCCAGCGCTGCGTGAAGCAGACAAAGGCTACCAAACCAGCGAAAGAGTCGGCCGCGACGAGCTTTCATGCCGAGCCTGGCGACCTTAGGCTCCGCCTTGGTCACGCCGTTGGGCCGTGCCCCCGCGGATTTCTCGCCCTGCTGTAAATTGCTCATTGCCCCGGTCGCTCGTGAGCTCCCGATTATAGGTGCTCGTCGGAGGCTCGACGGATCCATTCTTTGTCTGCCGAGGCTCGCGGAAAGTGCGGAAAAAACAGATCCTTCGCCATACCCCCTCGCACGAAAGGCTGTGATCGACCCCGACGCGAATATTTTGAACATCGGGGAGCGAAGCTTGCGTCGTATGGTGCGTCTCGGAAGTATCGAGCGCGAGCTCCGGTTCTTGCGCGAAACGCAGTAAGTTGCGGGCGCGGCCTCTCCGCGCTCGAAGGGCAAGCAGTGATGGAATTCCTGGTCAGTGGCGCGAAATCGGCGGCGCACCCGCTGTAAACGAGCGAACGAAGATGTCTATCAAAGCATTCGAACCCCGCTACATGAAGCTCGGCATTCTGACGTCCGCTCTGCAGGAGCTCACGCCGCGCGCCGTGCGCGACGAAGACCCGGACCGAGCCATCGAGGATTGGCTGTATTTCGCCAGAGAGCTCGGTGCGGACAACGTTCAGCTGTCGGCCGCGCTGCACCCTTCGGAGAGCGACGTTCCGCCCGAAGCCATGCTCGATCCAGTGGCCAACACGGTCGATCTGAGGCAGCCGTTCTCGGCGTCGCGCGCCAAGCGCGTCGCGGTCGCGCTCAAGGAGTCCAAGGTCGGCATTTCGGACATCGCCTACTTCGACAACCTGCTCCACCACGACCCCGCGACCCGTCAAAAGAAGCATGAGTTCATGCGCCGCGTGTTCGACGCGGCGGTGCTGCTCGGCACGGACGCCGTGTGCGGCTTCGTCGGCCGCAACCAGACGCTCAGCATGGATCAGAACCTCGAGCAATTTGCGCACGACTTCGTGCCGCTCTTGAAGGAGGCCAAAGCGCGAGGGTTGACCTACCGAGTCGAGCAATGCCCGATGCCCGGTTGGACCACCAGCGACAATTTTCACAATAACATCGGTTACGCGCCGGGAGCCTGGATAGCCCTGCATCGCATCTGCGAAAAGCACGGCGTGGGCGATCAATTCCGCGTCCACTACGACCCGTCGCACGCGATCCTGATGGGTCAAGACACGCGCTCTATCTTTCAATACCTGAAGGACTCGGGGTACGGCTTTTTGATCGCTGGCTTTCACGTCAAGGGTCAGGTCATCGACTCGAAGGGCGTGTCTGCCTGGGGCTACGGCGGGCAGACCATGGAGCGTGGGGATTGGAAAGGCGGCAAGCCTTCCGAGGACCCGACGGATCAGCTCAATGCTTGGCTGAAGCAGACCGTTTTGTGCGAGCACGAGCTGCCCGGCACCGCCAAACATGATCCCCTCGCCTATCTGCAGAACCGCACGGTAGATTGGCTGGATCATCAGCTCGCCGCTCGCGAATTGTTGCCGCTCGATCCACAGCACACTCACCTGATCGTCGAGCACGAGTATCCGCGCGCGCGCATCCAAGACAAAGAGCGCCTGAAGCCTATCCTGCAAGGCTCGCTCGCTTTCACGCGAAAGATAGACGAAGCCGCGGCGTGCATGTACGCGCTGCAGGCTGAGGTGCTGAGCGCGCAGCACATCCCCGTGCAGGGTCGCGGTCGGGAAGCGTACCGGAGCTGAGCGCGATGAAGAAGCTCAACGTAGCCATGATCGGCTACCAGTTCATGGGTCGCACGCACAGCAATGCCTGGCGGCAAGTCGGAAGGTTCTTCGACCTGCCGTTCGAGCCGGTGCTCAAAGTGGTGTGCGGTCGCAACGAGGCCGAGCTCGGCAAGGCCGCCGCGACGCTCGGCTTTCAAGAGCACTCCACGTCTTGGCAGGAAGTGGTGGCTCGCAAAGACATCGACATCATCGACATTTGCACCCCCGGGGACTCGCATTTGCCGGTCGCGTTGGCTGCGGCCGAAGCGAAGAAGGTCGTGTTCTGCGAGAAGCCGCTGGCCAATACGCTGCCAGAAGCCGAACGCATGCTGGACGCCGTACGCCGTGCCGGCGTGCTGCACATGCTGTGTCACAACTATCGGCGCGTGCCGGCGGTGACGCTGGCGAAGCAACTGATCGACGAAGGGCGCATCGGCACGATTCGCCACTTCCGCGGGGTCTACCTGCAGGATTGGATCGTCGATCCAGATTTCCCGCGCGTCTGGCGCTTGGATAAATCCAAAGCGGGTTCGGGCGCTCTCGGTGACATCGCCTCGCACACGCTCGATTTGGCGCGCTACTTGGTCGGTGAAATCGCCGAAGTCACCGGCACCTTGAAGACGTTCATCAACGAACGCCCGCTGCCCGATTCGAAACAAAGAGCCAAGGTGGACGTCGACGACGCCGCGCTAGCGCTGCTCAAGTTCGAGAGCGGAGCGCTCGGCACGGTCGAAGGCTCGCGCTTCGCGACCGGTCGCAAGAACTACAATCGCTTCGAGATCAACGGCAGCAAGGGCAGCATCGTCTGGGATCTGGAGCGGATGAACGAGCTCGAGCTGTACATCGAGGAAGGACCGAATAGCGGCTTCCGCACCGTGCAAGTCACCGACGGCAAGCACCCGTACATGAATGCTTGGTGGCCGCCCGGGCACATCATTGGCTACGAGCACACCTTCACGCATACCGTTTACGATCTGATTCGGGCCATCGCCGAACAAAAGCTGCCGTCTCCGAATTTCGAGGACGGCGTGCGCAATCAAAAAGTCCTCGACGCGATCGAACGCTCGTCTGCGTCCGGTCGTTGGGAGAACAGCCACTAGCACTCACCCCTCGGATTAACCTGATGCAGCTGGAATTGCGGGGCGAAACCGAGCTCACCAATGCCGGGCAGCCACTGTTTCCGCGCAGCGTTGGTGAGCCCCAGCCGCCCATCCCCATCAGGCCAAGGCCGGAAAACATACGCCTTGCTAGCGGTGCACACCGCGTGAGCGTTTAGGCGCAATATTTGGTCGTCAGCCCCGCGCCCGCTGCATAGACTTATTAACAGGAGACCTGCCCCCATGAGTTACTTCCAACACATCGAGCCCATTCGTTACGCCGGTCCGAGCACCACCAAGCCCTTGGCGTTTCGGCACTACGATCCCGCGCGCGTTATCCTAGGCAAGCGCATGGATGAGCACCTGCGCTTGGCCGTGTGTTACTGGCACACCTTCGTCTGGCCGGGCTCGGACGTGTTCGGCAGCGGGACGTTTCAGCGCCCGTGGCACGCCCCGGGCGATCCGCTCGAGCAAGCCAAACAAAAGGCGGACGCTGCGTTCGACTTCTTCAGCCGCCTGAGCACGCCGTTTTATACGTTCCACGACACGGACGTGGCGCCGGAGGGCAACGGCCTCTCGGAGTATGTACGCAACCTGTCGGTGATGGTGGAGGTCCTCGCAGCCAAGCAGGCCGCGACGGGCGTAAAGCTCCTATGGGGCACCGCCAACCTGTTCAGCCACCCGCGTTACGCGGCGGGTGCTGCCTCCAATCCGCAGCCGGAAGTGTTCGCGTATGCCGCCACGCAGGTGTTCCACGCGATGGCCGCCACCCACAAGCTGGGCGGCGCCAACTACGTGCTGTGGGGTGGCCGCGAGGGTTACGAGACGCTGCTCAACACCGACATCAAGGCCGAACTCGACCACGCCGCGCGCTTCCTGACGCTGGTCATCGAGCACGCCAGGAAGATCGGCTTCAAGGGCACCATCCTGATCGAACCCAAGCCGCAGGAGCCGACCAAGCATCAGTACGACTACGACGTTTCGACCGTCTACGGCTTCCTCAAGACCTATGGGCTCGAGAAGGAGGTGAAGGTCAACATCGAGGTCGGCCACGCCTTCCTCGCCGGCCATAGTTTCGAACACGAGCTGGCGGCGGCCCGCTCGCTCGGCATCCTCGGCT
>DATCFJ010000306.1:0-5836 GCA_036509605.1 Polyangiaceae bacterium
GCTGGTGCCGTCGGTTGAGCCTCGACGCTGACCTCCGGCGCGCTGGGTGGCGAGTCCACGAGCAATGCCACGACGAGAGCCAAAGAGTCGTCGAGTGCCGAGCAGTGCCCAGCCTCGGTCACGATCGCTCGTCGACCGAGAAACTGGCCCGACCCATCGCGCATGGTGAGCTCAGCGGACCAGCCCGCGGTGCCCCGCTCGAAAGCAATGAACAGCTGGAGCGTGACCGCCTGGTCCCGGCGAAACACCGAGCGCCGGAGGCGAAGCTCGACGGCACGCTTGAGCGCCCCTTCGCCAATGCACTGTTCGGTGCCTGGTCCCTTCGTGATTCCGATGCGCGCCGAACCGCGACCGGCGTCTACCGCCTGCGCGGGACGAACCGCGAGCAGCGAGACGCCAAGCACGATGAGCGCGAGCGGTTTCACCAAACGCCACGATATCAGCGCTTGGTGTGCCGCGCGCAACTCGCCGCGAGCGGCCCGAGGTAGGCAAAGACCGGCAGGATTTTATTATCGCGGCGGTTCATAAGTTTGACGGGGGGGCGCCACTCACTTTGCAGGACACGTGTCTGTGCCTGGCCGGCGTTTGGCCGCTCGCAAGAACTCACGGAGGCTCGGTATGCGAATCGCTCGAATTTTTGCGGCTTTGCTCATTTCGTCGGCGGCGCTTTGGACGGGCTGTGGCGGTAGCACCAGTGGCCTGTCGGATGGCGCCAATGGCGGCGGCGCCGCCAAAGGCCCGAGCGGTAGCGCCGGCTCCGGCGCAGACTCCGGCTCCGGGATCGCGGGCTTCGACCCAGGCAGCAACGGCGGCGGCGCGAGCGGCGCGGCGGATTCGTGCCTAACGGTCGGCGAGGCCTGCCAAGGCGGCCCGGAGTGCTGTTCCGGCGTGTGCGATCCGGCCACGGGCTGCGTCTCAGCAGTCACGACGTGTGCGGGCTCGGGCAACGCCTGCGCCGTCAGCACCGACTGCTGCTCGCTGAGCTGCGTGAGCGGAAAGTGCTCCACGGATCAATGCGTGTCCGATGGTAACGCATGCACGAGCAACGACGAATGCTGCGGCGGCACTTGCGGCGCCAACAAGACGTGCACCGCGCTCAATGCCAAATGCAGCACCGCCGGCAACGAATGCGCTGTCAACGGTGATTGCTGCTCGGGTCTGTGTGACGCGAGTAAGCACTGCGCGCTCGGCGCATCCTTCTGCATCCAACCGGGCGATGCGTGCGGCCGTGACGGCGATTGTTGCACCGCTAACTGCACGATCGCAGCAGGCCACACCGTGGGCTCTTGTGCTGCCCCGCCCAGCGGGCCTGCCTACTGCACCAAAGTCGACGGCATGCTGTGCAACGGTTGTGGGGATTGCTGCAGCCGCCTGTGCGCACCCGGACCGTCTGGTGTCGACATTTGCCAGCCCGCAAGCGGCTGTCACGTCACCGGTGACCTGTGTTTGAAGGACACCGACTGCTGCGGTGGCGATGCGACGAGCGGCTTGCCCGGCGCGGGCAACGGCAGTTGCCACCTCGAAGCGGGCGCCAAAATCGGCATTTGCACCAACCCGGTGAACGGCGGCGCCAATGCCTGTAACCCCGAGGGCAACGTCTGCCACTACCTCGCCGATGCGGGTTACGCGTGCACCAGCTCCTCCGCACGCTCCGATTGCTGCGGCGATGAAAGGCCGAAGTCGTTGATGTGCAAGCTGGACAGCTTGGGCGTCCCGCGCTGCTTCGCCGGAGGCGACTGCCACAAGGCGGGCGACGTATGCGCGGCCGTGGCGGATTGCTGCAACAACGCACCCTGCGTTCCGGACGACAAGGGCGCTCTTCATTGCGCCTCGGTAGCATGTGTGCCGACTGGCGCCGGTTGCACCATCAACGGCGACTGCTGCCCAGGCGGGCTCTGCAACCGACCGGCGGGATCCGTGGTCGGTACTTGCGCTACGACCACCGGCGGCGGCGGGAATGGTGGGAGTGGCAATAGCGGCGGTGCCGCGAACGGTGGCAGCGCTGGAACCACGCCCAGCGCCGGCGCCGGCGGAGCGCCGTCCGCGTGTAGTCTCTACGGCCAGATCTGCACGCAAGACGGTGATTGTTGTAACAGCGTACCGTGCACTGCCGGACTATGCGTCGCGCCCGTAAGGTAACCGCGGCTCATCGAAAACGGTACGCGCGCAAATCACGCGTACCGCGGCCAGCGAAGACGAAGCCTCCGCAAGCTCAAGGAGGCGGACAAGCGCTGACTTGAGGTTTAGTCATAACTGCCTCAGATAGGCGAACCGAGATGCTGCACGAACGCTGAAGCGGCGCCCCTAGCGCTCGCTCCGAATGCAAGACTTTTACCTGGCTGGCGCGGACGCGAAGGCACCGACCGGCGTCACGCGTGAATCTCATGCTCCGGGGTGGTGCGCTCGAGTCGATAGCCTTTCCGCGGCAAATCAGCTTTCCGCAGCAGATGATTAGTGGGCAGTCCCCACTATTGGGGCTGCGGGAAAGCGTCGCGCTGGCGTGCGGGCGTCAGGGCGCGCGTGCTGAAATGGTGTAAGGTTCTGTCAGATGCGCGCCGTTCGAGCCCGAATTCTCGCTCTGTTTGCAGCATTGGTGCTGCTGCTGCCGGGCGGGGCTTTCGCGCGCACGCAATATTACTGCGCGGTGATGGGCCGCGTCGTGGCGTCCTGTTGCTGCGAAACCGAAGCGGTCACGCAGGCGCCGAGCGCGGTTCAAGAGCTCGAGGTTGGGGACTGCTGCCAGCGGCTCTCCGCCGCGAACCGCAGCGCGTCGCTCGGTACGCGCGATGTTCTGCACGGTGTCGCGGCGGCCGCGGTGCTGCCTACGGTTACTGAGCCCGTCCGCGCAGCCGCGCTCGGCAACACCGCGAGTCCTTGTACGGCGGCCACGGAGGCCCCGTTGGCCATCGGACCGCCGCTGTTTGTCATTCACTGTGCTCTGTTGAGCTGAGCCGGCTCCGTTCCCTCGCAACACAGGTTCGGCCGCTGCCGAATCCGACGGTTCGATCCGCGACCCGCGTGCGTTGGTGCACTCGCTTGCGAACCCGTCAGCGATCACGGAGTTTTTCATGTTCGGTGTAATGCTCTCTCCTTCGGCCATCCCGAAGCGAGTGATTTTCGGCTCGATCGCCGTTTCAGTTCTGTCTGGATGCGCCACCACGGCCGGTAGCACGTTCCGCGAAACGGCAAGCAGCCAGAGCGCCGGCTCGCTCGCACGCTTGCCGCCTGCGCGAAGCGACGCGGCCGTCGGCCTCGACGCAGCGACGCTGGACCAGCGCGCGTATGTCCGCGCCGTGCTCGAGCGCAATCCAAGCATCGAATCGGCGCGGCAGGGCTGGCGTGCGGCACTGTCACGGGTGCGGCAGGCGGGCGCGTTCGACGACCCGATGATCGACCTGGCAGTCGCGCCGCTCTCGCTCGGCTCGTCAAAAGCTCCTTTGGGATATGAAGTCGGCATCAGCCAAAAGCTGCCCTGGTTCGGCAAGCTTGGCCTCGAAACCTCGGCCGCCGCCGCCGAGGCAGATGCCTCGAAGAACGACTACGAGGCGCTGAAGCGCGAGCTCGCGCTATCTGCCGTCGTGCTTTACGACCAGTACTTCATCGCGGTTCGCTCCATTGAGATCAACCTGCACCACGTTGCGCTGATGCGCGCCATGCGCGACGCGGCGACCGCGCAATTTCAGGCGGGTCGCGCCTCGGCCCAAGACCCGCTGCAGGCCGAAGCAGAGCTTGCCCACATGGAGCACGACAGCGCCATTCTCGCGTCGCAGCGCGATGTCACCGTCGCACAAATGAACGAGCTCTTACATCGCGCGCCCGAGCTTGCGCTGGCCGCCCCAGCAGCCGAGCTGCCGATGCCCGCGATACCGAGCGCAGACGACACCGCGCACCTCGAGACCGATGCGCTCGCCCATCGCAGTGAAATCACGGCTGCCCGAAAGCGCGCACAAGCGGCACAGGCCCGCGCAGATCGAGCGGACCGTGAGTACTACCCCGACGTAACGGTTTCCACTTCGTACAACTCGATGTGGGACACGCCCGAGCACCGCTGGATGGTCGGGCTCGGCTTCAATCTGCCGGTTCAGACGGGCCGTCGCGCTGGCATCGCGGACGAGGCCCTCGCGCTGCGCGCTCAATTCGAGAGCGAGGCTTCGCGCCTGACGGACGCCGCACGAACTCAAGTGTTCGTGGCGCTGAAGCAGCTTCAGGAATCCCAGCACGTGATCGGGCTATTCGAGAAACGCCTATTGCCAGTCGCGCGCGACCAGATCGACGCCGCGCGAGCCGGCTTCGTCGCGTCCCAGAATCCGTTCATGGCGGTGGTCGAAGCCGAGAAGAACCTGCGCAGCGTGGAGCTCGACTACCAGATGGCGCGCGCAGAATGCGACGGCCATCGCGCACAGCTCGACCGCGCGCTCGGCCGCATCCCCGGGATCGACGGACAGGACGACCAGCCATGACCACGAACCACGCGCACTCTTTCGGCCGCTCGCGCAGCGTCTCAATCGCGCTCGGCGCTTTGGTCGTGCTGCTGGCCATCGTATTCCGGGGGCCGCTCCGTAGCTGGTTTGAGCCCCGAGAGCCCGGCGCGGCCGGCAGCGCCACACCCTCGGCGTCGAGTCAGGCGGCAGAGGAAATGCACGCTTCGTCGGCTGGAGACATCGATCACTACACGTGCTCGATGCACCCGTCGGTGAAACAAGCCGGCCCAGGCAAATGCCCGATTTGCGGGATGAACCTCGTCCCTGTCAGAAGAGAGCAACAGGCCGAAGGCGTCGTCGTGATCGACGAGGGCCGGCGACAACTGATCGGCGTTCGCACTTCCGCGGTGACCGAGGGCCCCCTGCGCAGCTCGTTCCGTGCCGTCGGGCACATTGCTTACGATGAATCTGCGTTCACCGATGTGAACTTGAAGGTGCGCGGCTGGATCACCAAACTGCTGGTCAATGAGACCGGTCAGCGCGTGGCACGCGGGCAAACCTTGTTCACGATGTACAGCCCCGAGCTGTACAATGCCGAGCAAGATTTCCTGCTCGCAGCTCGTGGCTCTGGGGTGGGCAGCGCACAGGACGACGCCGGCGCGCCGCGGCTCGCTTCGTTCGCGCATGCCGCACGGAAGCGCCTGAATCTGCTCGGCTTGAGCGACGCTCAAATCGACACTATCGCCGCCAAAGGCGAGCCGCAGGAGAGCACCGCGATCGCCTCGCCGGCTGCGGGTTTCGTGATCGAGAAGGACGTCGTCGAAGGGGGCTCAGTCGAAGCGGGTATGCGGCTCTTTAGGATCGCGGCGCTCAACAAAGTGTGGGTGGAGGCCGACGTCTACGAAGCGGACCTAGCGCATGTCCGTGTCGGGCAACCCGCCAAAATCACTCTCGATTACCTGCCGGGCCGCGCCTACGAAGCGAAGGTCTCGTATCTGTATCCGTATCTCGAAACGGGTGCACGCACTGGCCGTGTTCGAATCGAGCTGGCGAACAAGGAGCTCGAGCTTCGACCGGGAATGTACGCCAGCGTCGAGCTCGCCTCCGACATGGGCTCGCGTGTGCAGGTGCCGGCATCGGCTATCGTTTACACCGGGCCGCGGCGCCTCGTATTCGTCGACCTGGGCGAAGGGCGCTTTCGTCCGCAAGAGGTACACGTCGGAACCGAAGCCGAGGGCATGTATGAGGTGCAGAGCGGTCTGAAGGCCGGCGACGTCGTCGCAACCTCCGGCGTATTCCTAATTGCCGCAGAAGCGCGCATCAGCACAGCAGCCCAATATTGGGACAGCGAGCCCGAGGCTGCAGACGCTGGGAAAGCCCCTGAGCCGAGCTCAGCTGCGCCCGCGATGAAGCCC
>DATCFJ010000307.1:0-5399 GCA_036509605.1 Polyangiaceae bacterium
AGGCGTGTGGTGATGATGCCGCGACCGTCGGCGATGGCAGGGCCGATCACCGCAGCGCCGGCGCCGTCTCCGAACAGCACGCAGGTCGTGCGATCTTCCCAGTCGACCAGGCGGCTGAGCAGCTCGACGCCGACGATCAGAATGTTCTTGTGCACGCCCGTGCGGATGAACTGATCGGCGATCGACATCGCATACAGGAAGCCGGCGCACGCGGCAGACACGTCGAACGACGGGATGGGCCCAGCACCGAGCTTGCGCTGCAGGTACGCGGCACAGGCGGGCATCGGTACGTCGCCGCTGATCGTGCCGACGATGATCATGTCGAGATCGGTTGGGCTAAGCCCGGCCATCTCTAGCGCGCGCCTTGCGGCGACCAGCGCCATGTCGCTCGCGGTTTCGTCGTCGCGCGCGATGTGGCGTTGCTTGATGCCGGTGCGCTCGGAGATCCACTCGTCGGATGTATCGACTAGCTTCTCGAGGTCCTTGTTCGTGAGCACCCGCTCCGGCGTGTACGCGCCGGTGCCGAGGATTCGACTTTGAGGGCCCTGCTCAGACGCCATGGTGTCTCGTACGATCGCAGCCGGAGGCCGTCACGCAAAATGGTAGAACCAGTCGGCCAAGGCCGGCAAAGCGCGGGCATAGCTCCGCCGAACGCGCTGCGAAAGTGCGTTCGCGGGACCCGCGCTTTGGCGCGAGGCGGCTCAGCTCTTGTCCGACGGATCGGCTTTCAGAACGGCGCGGCCCTTGTAGAAGCCGCACGCCGGGCAAACCCGATGCGACACGGTGGGGGCGGAACAATTCTGGCAGGGCACCACGTTGGGCGCGCTGACTTTGTCGTGATTAGCGCGACGCATGTCACGCTTGCTGCTGCTCAAACGGCGCTTCGGTACGGCCACGAGGCGACTCCTTACTCTTTGCTTTCACGCAAGCGGCTGCGAAGCGCCGCTAGAGGTTGTAACCGGGGATCGATGGCGGGCTCCTGCCCGTCTGACTCCGCGGAGGGCGGACCGATAGCGGGACCTTCGGACGAAGGCAAGTCGGAACGCCTTGGGAACATCGGTAATTCCAAAACGAGGAACTCCCGGAAGAACGGATCCAGCTCGATTTGGCTGCCTTCGAAGGTATCTCGGGCGGCGGCGTGCTCGTCTAAAACCTCGCCCTCGTCGTCCTCTTCCTTGCTGTGGCGCTTGCGGGTTACGGCTCCGCGGCCCTCGGCGGGCGTCGGCGCGTCTTTCGAGTCCTTACCGGCGGCCGCCGCGCGGGCCTTCTTGGCGAGCTTGGGGCTGGCTTCCGACGCGGCGGGCGCCAGCATCAGGAAGATCTCCGGCTGCAAGTGGAAGCTGAGCGGGTCGAGTGTGACGACGCAGCTCATCGTGACCGGAGCTTCCGCCTTGCCCCGAACCATGACGCTTTTGCCGCTTTTGCTGAGCTCCACGGCCGCGCTGCCCGGTCCGCTCGGCGTCGCGTCCGTGCCTTCGAAAGCATCTCTCAGCCAGGCCTCGTCGAGGGTGAAAGTTACGGTGCGAGGGCCGCGCTCGATATCGGCGAGCGGGACTACAAAAGCGGCTTTGGTCACGGCGGGGCGCGGAAGCTAGCGCCGAGCCGCGACTTTCGCAAAGATCGCCTGGATTTCGCTGAGAATCAGGGGCTCCGGCGCGAAGGGGCCTTCAAGGGCGCGCACTTCTTGACTAGCTTGGCCCCACCGATGCCGACCGGCGAGAGCACTCCCAAGCGTCGGCTGCTGATCGGCTGCGCACTGTACGTCGCGGTGACGCTCGTCTACTTCGTGTTCGCGACGCCCTGGGTCGTGCACGACCACACGCCCTGGAATCACTTTGCGCTGCTAGCCGATGCTTGGCGCCACGGGCGGTTGGATTTGGGCGGCCCCCCGCCAGCGTACACCGGCAACAACGATTTCAGTCGCTTCGGCGGCAAGTGGTTCGTGGTGTTTCCGCCGTTCCCGGCGCTGCTCTTGCTGCCGCTCGTCGCACTAGTGAAGGACCCGGAACGGGTACACGACGGCCAATTCTTTTTGTGGTTGGCAGGCGTGGCGCCCGCAATGCTGTTCTTGGGCCTGGAGAAGCTGCGTCGTTTTGGGCGCAGTGAAGTGAGCGAGCGCGGCAACATCGGTCTGTGCTTGCTGTTCGCGTTTGGTAGCGTTTATTTCTTTTGCGCTGAACAGGGCACGGTTTGGTTTGCCGCACACGTGGTTGGGGCGGGACTCGCGGCGCTGTACTTGCTGTTCGCGCTCGAAGCCGAACGACCGTGGCTGGCGGGGATCATGCTCGGCCTCGGTTTTGCCACGCGCACGCCGCTGCTGTTCGCCGCGCCGCTGTTCGTGCTCGAGGCGTGGCGCACGTGCCGCGCGCAGCGTTCGCGCTTGCTCAGAACGTTGCTCGCATTTGCAACGCCGGTCGCCGCCGTGCTCGCGCTCACGCTGGTTCACAATCAGCGCCGCTTCGCTGATCCGTTCGAGGTGGGTTACCGCTACCTGGGGATCGCTTGGCAGGTTCGGATCGAGAAATGGGGGCTATTTAGCTACCATTACCTGGCCAAAAACCTGGGCGTCGTGCTGACCAGCTTGCCGTTCATGACGCCGGGTGGCCCCGCGCCATTCCAGATCAACATGCATGGTCTCGCGCTCTGGCTGACGACTCCCGCGTACCTGTGGCTGCTCTGGCCCGCGCGGCGCGGCGTGCCGCACCGCGCACTGTGGATCACCGTGGCCTGCGTCGCGCTGCCCACGCTTCTCTATCAAAATACCGGCTGGCTCCAGTTCGGCTACCGCTTCTCTACTGATTACTCCGTGTTCCTATTCGCGTTGCTCGCGATTGGTGGCTACCGCTTCGGCCGCGCCTTTCAGCTCGCCGCCTGCGCTGCCATTCTGATCAACGCGTTCGGCGCCTGGACCTTCGGTCGCTCGGAATACGCCGCGTACTACTTCCAGGACAACACGCAGCGCATCATGTATCAGCCGGACTGAGCGCAGCCCACTCGGAGCGCTCGCGTCGCGATCTTTGTTGATGGTCACGCGCCACGCCGCAGCCCGTCAAAGCCTTCGGCGACTCTGTCCGGGTGCCAGAGAGAGACGAACCGCCAAGTCGCCACTCATGATCCGTCACATCTCCTGTCACGAGCGCGAACCCGCGGAAGGCGTTGTTCCCAGCGCGTTTGGCGCTCGCACGGGCCGCGGTCACGCTTGCATCTCATGCTCGGCGTGTCGCGCGTCGAGTCGATGGCCCTTCCGCGCGCACGCAAATAGTGGGGAGCACCCAGCAATTGCGGTCTGAAAATAGCCCAATTGTGACGGTAAATCAGCTATCCCCTGCCGGCGAATTGGTGGGGAGTCCCCACTATTGGGGCTGCGCGAAAGGGTTGCGCGATTTCTGCTATCGAGACCTCGGTCACCACGCCGTACTGTGAAGCGATCCTTTCAAGTGGCGAGAGTCGTTAGGCTTGCTGCGAATATCGCCCCGAAGTGAAGTGCCTCCCTTCACGAGCAATCACCCTTGGCGTTCTTGGCGACTTGGCGGTTCGTCTCTTCTCTCGAGGCGCGCTTGGACGCCGAAGGCTGCGCCGCGAAGTGACGTGTCGCGTGACCATCAACCCAAATCAGGCCTTGCCTGTCGCGGGCTCACTTCGCTTTGCGCGAGACGGTGATCTTTTTGATTTTCGTCGGCTTTACCGAGTGATCGCCTTGGACTTCTACGCTGGCGAGCTTTTCGATGACGGCGTCGGGGCCGCACATGCCGAAGATGGTGTAGCCGTGGTCGAGGTGCAGAGCGGCGGCGTCCATGATGAAGAACTGCTGGCCGTTGGTGTTCGGGCCGCGGTTGGCCATGCACAAGAGGCCGCGTTTGTCGTGCGTCGCTCCGGGCCAGATCTCGTCTGGGATCACGTAGCCGGGCTCTCCCGCGCCGGTGCCGCTTGGATCTCCGCCTTGGATCATGAAGCCCTTGATCACGCGATGAAACGTGGTGCCGTCGTAGGCGGGCTTCTTGGTCCACTTGCCGTCGGGCGCTTTGAACGGGCGCAGACCGCGTGCCAGCCCGACGAAGTTGGCGACGGTGACCGGCGCTTTGTCCGAGTACAGCTCGCAATCAAGCTTGCCGAGGTCGGTGTCGATCTGCGCGCTGATGGCGCCTTTGCCGGCGAGCCCCGCGGTCGCGTCGTCGAGTGTGAACTTGCCGTTGAGTGGATCGCCGTTGCTCGGCGCAGCGGCTTCTGCCGCGGGCGCGGGCGGCGGAGCCGGTTCAGCAGGAGGCGGCGTTGGCGCGGCCTCGGGCGTCGCGATGGGCGCGGCGCTGCCGACGGCCTGTGGCTTCGCGGCCGGATTCGGCTCGGGCTCTGGGACATTGGAATGACAAGCTCCGAGCAGCGCTACGGCGACTAGCGCGGCCAGGCCGAGACCCAGCGAGGGCGCTGCGTGGGCGAGCGCGAGACGAGGGCGGTCAGAGGGTGTGTTCTTCGACATGGTGGCTCTCTTTGCGATGGTCATTCGACGTGCACCGTAGTGCCGGGTTTGACGCCGTGAGCGCGTGACCAACCGGCGTTGACCTCGAGCACGTAGGCGGCGGGGCAGGGTACACCACGCGGCTCGTCATTCAAGGTCGGTACCTGCTCCAAGATCCCGGTGATGGTGCCGTCGCGCGCGATGAACATCATGTCCAGCGGGATGCAGGTGTTGTGCATCCAAAACGTGCGCGGCTCTTCTTGGCCACCCCACGAGAACAACATGCCCTGGGCGTCCGGAAGCTTGGTGCGGTACATGAGCCCGCGTTCTTTCTCGGGCTCGGTCCGCGCCAGCTCGACGTTGAGGCGCGGGCTGCCGGGCGCGTCGTTGAAAACGACGTAGCCCTGCGCAAGCGCCGGTTGGCCATCGGGATCAGCGGGGCAGTGCATCGCGTTCGGGGCGTGGCGCGCCGGCTCATCTGCCATCGGAACGACACACGCGGCTGCTTGCGGCGCGGCGCCTGGGCTGTTCGGCGCGGACTTTTCCGTTGCGGCGGGCGGCTTCGGCAAAGGAAGCGCCGCGGCTTGCGCATCGCCCGACGAATGCGGATCTTCGGTCCGATTGCAGGCACAGGTAACCGCCAGCGATAAACACAACCCAAAGAGAGGCCACGCGCGCATCGAGCCTGGTTCTCTAGCATTCCCGCGCCCCGGGTGGATCCTCGCAATCTTGCCCACGCAGCAGATAAATTGCGGGCACTCTTGCACTCGGGGTGACAGTGCTATCCTCCTCCTCACACATGAGCGGGCGATCCTGGGCCAGCGCGGCATTCGCTTCGGTTTTCGCATTGCTTCATTGCGGCGGAACCGTCGAGGTCGTGCCGCCTGGCAGTGGCGGTGCGGGCTCCTCGAGCAGCGGCGGCCGCGGCCAGGCCGGACACTCGGGG
>DATCFJ010000308.1:0-3349 GCA_036509605.1 Polyangiaceae bacterium
TGGCACAGGCAGATCTCGCGATTTTGCGCGGCTCGGCGCGGGTGCGCGCGCTCGGTAGTTACGTGCGTTCGCAGCTCGCCCGTTTGCGCATCAGCGAGGCCGACGCCGCGCTGGTCGTCGCGCATCGCGTGCTGGAGGCCACGGAGCGGCGCGTCAACGCAGGCGCGGGCTCTGAGCTCGACGCCTCGTCAGCGCGGCTAGAGGTTGCCGAGCTCGAAGCTTCGCGCATGTCCTTCGAGCGCGAACAAGCGATGAGCCTGATGGATTTGAGGGACGCGCTCGATCTGAAGGCGGACGTCGCGTTGACTCTGACCAGCCCGGTGATCGAGCCGCCCGGAGTTGGAGAAGTGTCCGGCCTGGTCGAACGGGCGGTCACGACACACCCCGAATTGAAGGCGCTGAGGGCGAGAGTGGCGTTGCTCGACGCGACCGAAGCGCGGCTCCGCGCGGAGGTCTTCCCGCGGGTCGGCTTTTACGCGGGGATCGACGCCGCTCCGCTGTCACCGACGTACGGTGTGCTCGGGCTCAGCGTCGAGTTGCCCGTGGCGCAGCGGAACCAAGGTCCGCGCGCCGTGTCAGCGCGAGCACGCGAGAGCGCCCAAGTGGATTTGGAGCTCGAATCACGCCTCTTGGTGCGAGACGTAGTATCCGCGCTAAGCAGCTACGAATCGAGCAGGCTCGAGCTCGAACGGCTCAGCATGCAAGCAATTCCAGCCGCCGAACGCACGCTGTCGTTCGCCGAGGCCGGCTTTCAAGCGGGCCGCTTCGACGTGTTCCGGTTGCTCGCTGCCGCGCGTGATTCGCTTCGGGTTCGAGCGCGTCGCATCGACGCTATCGAGGCAGCTTGGGTAGCGCGCATCGAGCTCGAGCGTGCGGTTGGTGGAGAGGTGAAGTCATGAATAGAATTTCGCAAAAGCTGGCTGTCATTGCCTTGGGCGTGGCCTCGAGCGCTACGGCCGCAATTTACTTCACCCGCTCCGAGCCGAAGGCCATCGCTCAGCCCTCCGCGGAGCGGCGCGATGTGCCGTACATGGACGGCAAATGGATCCGGTACTCGCCGGATTTTGCCAAGCGCGCGCAGATTGCGTTCGAGGTAGTGAGTGAGGGCAACCTCAAGCCGATGCTCAGCGTGACCGGCACAGTGGCGTTCGACCCCGAGCGTTTGGCAGCGGTCGGCTCGCGCATTGCCGGTCGCGTCAGCCGTTTGAACAAAATCGAAGGCGACGACGTGAAGGTCGGCGACCTTCTAGCGGAGATCGAGAGCGCCGATCTTGGTCAGGCGCAAGCCGCCGTAATCGCCGCGCGCGCTCACGCGGAGGCAGCCACAGCCAACGAAAAGCGCGAAGCCGAGCTTGCTGAAGCCAAAATTTCGGCTGACCGCGAAGCTGAGCTGGCACGAGCCCAAGCAGTCTCGGCCCGGGCGGATTTGGCTGCGGCCGAGCAACGGGTGCGTGCGCTGGGCGGGTCGAGCGACGGCCCCACCGGGATCCTGCGTTTGACGACGCCCATCGCCGGGCGAGTGATCGAGCGCAACGTGACTCGCGGTCAGTCGGTCGAAGCGACGCTGACCGCATTCCGAGTCGCCGATCTGAGTCGAGTTTGGGTCGAGCTCGCGGTCTTCGAAGGTCAGTTGAACGCGATTCACGTGGGTGACAAAGTGGACGTGCTGGCGGCTGCGGGCGCGAACAAGGCCGTTCACGGCAGCGTGGCGTACGTCGGGGACGTGATCGATCTTGGTACGCGCACCGCACCCGTGCGCATCGTCGTCGAACACCCAGAGTCTCAGCTTCGACCTGGTCAATCGGTGTCCGCCACGATTCACACCTCGGCGCCGATCTCGGGCGCAATCGCGGTGCCGCTGGCTGCGGTCACTAGCGTGGACGGCAAGCCCACCGTGTTCGTCGCCAATGACGATCTGTCGGTCGAACCGCGCAGCGTGCAGCTGGGCGCGCAAGACGGGGATCGCGTGGAAGTAGCGGCGGGCCTGCAGCGTGGCGAGCGCATCGCCGTGAATGGCGTGTTCGCGCTGAAATCGGAGATCTTTCGCTAGATGTTGAAACCGCTCGTCGAAACGTCGATTCGCCTCAAATGGCTGATGCTGGTGCTGCTCATCGGCCTGTTGGGCGCCGGTGGCATCGCGCTCCGCGCTTTACCGATCGACGCGGTGCCCGACGTGTCCACCGTGCAGGTTTCCGTGCTCACGGACGCGCCGGGGCTCTCTCCGGTGGAGGTCGAGCGCTCGCTCACGTTCCCGCTCGAGACCGCCTTGAACGGCATGCCCAAGCTGAGCGAGCTGCGCTCGGTGTCGCGCTCCGGTCTGTCCGCGGTCACCGCGGTCTTCCGCGATGACGTGGACATTTGGCTGGCGCGGCAGATGGTGCTGGAGCGCGTGCGGTCGGTGGAAGGAGATCTGCCGAAGCTTGCCGGCCGGCCGCAATTGTCGCCGGTCTCCGGAGGCCTGGGCGAGATCTACCAATTCGTAGTGCGCTCCGACCAGCACTCGCCGATGCAACTGCGCACGCTGCTGGATTGGGAAATCGCGCCAAAATTGCGGCAGACCGCGGGCATCGTCGAGGTCAACACGATGGGCGGTGATCTGAAGGAATATCAGATCATGATCGACCCGTCGCGGCTTCACTCCTACAAGCTGACATTGACGGATGTGACCGACGCGTTGTCGCGTGCCAATGTGAACGTAGGCGGAGGGTATATCGAGCGCAAAGGAGAGGCGCTGACGCTGCGCGGCGTGGGCTTGCTCGCCAACGAACAGGAGATCGAAGCCGTAGTGATCCGCACCGCGGAAGACGGCACGCCCGTCCTAGTTCGCAATGTGAGCCACGTGCAAATCGGATCGGCGATGCGCTTCGGCACTATCACGCGAGACGGGGAAGGGGAGGCGGTGACCGGCATCACCATGATGCTCGTCGGTGCCAACGGGCGTGAGGTCGTGCAGGCCGTCAAGGCGCGCCTGGCGCAGATCCAGGCGGAGTTGCCGCCCGGCGTGATCATCGAGCCGATTTACGATCGCTCGGAGTTCTTGGCTCGCACGCTGGGCTCGGTGACCCGCAACCTGCTCGAAGGCGCGCTAGTGGTTACGCTGGTTTTGGCGCTATTTTTGGGGTCATTGCGGGGCGCGTTCGTGGTCGTCCTCGGCATCCCGGCGGCCATGTCGATCGCCCTGTTCGGCATGCACTACTTCGGGATCACCGGGGATCTAATGAGCCTGGGCGCGATTGATTTTGGGTTTTTGGTGGACGGCCCAATTGTGATTCTGGAATCGATCATCGCGGCTTTGGCGGGCAAGACACTGATCAAACGCGCGCGCGACGGAGCCTATTCAGAGGTCGCC
>DATCFJ010000309.1:0-3666 GCA_036509605.1 Polyangiaceae bacterium
GTCGCGAGTGCTCGCAGTTGCAACAAATCCGCGGCAGAGTACGCGGCTGGCGAGGAGCGCCTCGGAATTGAGCGGGAATGTCCGGGAGATCGGCCGCTCTCGCCGATTGTTTCGGTAAACGCACGGCATCGAAATCGCTGAGGTCAACTCTTTCAGTGGCGGATCTTTCGCGGCCCGGTGACGCCCGGGCTCCGTCGGAGCGTCGAAATAAACCGTAACTTCGCGCCTGGCGATTCGTAGTCAAAAGCGAACATCTGAGTCGTTTCGCTACGCTTCGCGCGTCTGACAATTATACTACCCCGTGGGATTTGACGCACCGGCCTCGCGGCATCAATGTTGCTAAGTTGGTTGAACATGAAGGACTGCCAGTGCTCCCAGTGCGGCGTTTCGGCGACGGCTCCCGTCTGGGGGTTTGCGCTGTTGACGCAGGGCGGTTGGAGCATTGCATCCACGACCAATCCGCCAGGCGCCGCTGAGCGTGGCTGGCTATGCACCGACTGCGGCGGTCGTGCACAGGGCCATGCTCGCGGGCTCGGTCGCGTGTCTGCGCCGAAGGTTCAGCGTGAGCGCACGCACACGGCTGAAACGCGCCCCACCGAGCCGCTCAAGATCCTAGTCGTAGACGACCACGAGCTGGTACTGCGCAGCATGGTGCGCTTGCTCGCCGGCTGCGAAACCGTAGTTGCGAACAGCCCGCGAGAGGCGCTCTCGCTGCTGCAGGGCGATCATCAATTCGACGTCATCTTGTCCGACGTGATGATGCCGGAGATGACCGGGCCCGAGCTGTACGAGCGTTGCTACGCGCGGTCGCCGGAGCTCGCGCGGCGCTTCTTGTTTGCGAGCGGCGCTCCGGTGTTGGCCGCACGTTTGATCGATCAAGTCGTGGCGCGCGTTAGCGCGGAGCACGCGCCACCGTTGCTCAGCAAGCCGACCTCGCGCAGCACGCTCATGGCCGCCGTGGCCGCCGTAGCGGCGAACGCGCCGAGTCGTTCGGGCACCTACGAGCTGCGCTTGCCGGCGGACGCGCGCGCCGAGCAGGAAGACACGAGCTTCGCCCTCGCAGACACGCTACCGGACACGTCCATCGACTGGAAGCGATCCAGTCGCTACTGACGAGCCGGCGCAACGAGTCTCAATGCGCTACGCCTCTTCCTGATCGAACTCGCCCTCTTCCGGGATCTCGTCTAGCCCGACGCCGCCGCGCACTGGGATGGCCCGCGCGTGACCGACTTTTTCGAGCACGACCGCCAGAGCGGCGCGGTCTTCGACGGCTGGCAGGAAGCTGCGCGTGCCATCCCACAGGTCGAGCGCGATGTACGGCAAATCGAGCACGATGCGATCGATTTGCGCCCATTTGAATTTGCGCGCCCGCGGCCAGCCGAGCGTCGCGTCCCGGTAGTCCACGCCGTCTGCGCGGACGCGCACGCCGCGCATGTTGGTTCTCAAAAACGAAGAGACTGCGCCTGCCAAGAGCAAACCCGAGCACACGCGCGCGCTGATGAAGCCCTTTACGCCGCGCTCGACGATGTTCACGTACAGCCAGCTATTCGAAGAGCTGTGCTCTGCCGCCACCACGGCGGCCACGCCACCTAGAGCAACCAACAAATAAAGCAGCGACGGGATTCGGGCGGCGAATGGCGGACCGAAAGTGCTTTCGGTCGGCCGATACGTCATATCGAACCCCGGAGGACGTGACGGGCGTGCCATGGCTATGAAACGTAACGCCGCACGCGATCCTTGGAAAGGCTAGGCGCTTTTCGAAAACAGCTGACAAGGCCCGGCGCGTGCGCGAAAGTTCTCGTGCCAGTGCTGCTTTCTCGTGTAGTCAGCAGCTTCGTGGCAGGCTAACCCGAGCACGATGCCCACCCTCGTCTTGCGCCGCGCCGCGGGCTCACCCGCGCTCTTGCCTTCGGCGATTCGACGCATCGCCGACGGGATGCTCCTCGAGCTTGAGCTCGCAGACGCAGAGCTGAGCGTGCTGCTCACGAACGACGCTGAGATTCACGCGCTCAATCTGCAGCATCGTCAGAAGGACAAACCGACGGACGTGCTCTCGTTTCCGCTCGATGAAGGTGGCGGCGCGGACGGCGCGGTGAGCGGCACGCGCGTGCTAGGCGACGTCGTGATTTCGCTCGATACCGCGGCTCGCCAAGCGCGCGGTCGGAAGCGGGAGCTGTTACCGGAAGTGCGCTTCCTGCTCGCTCACGGCATCCTGCATCTGCTCGGCTACGATCACGGGAATCCCCGCGAAAAACGCGAGATGGACACGCTGACCCGGCATTTGGTGCGGGCCGTGAGTAATAAATCGACGAAACCACTAAAAAGGCCGGCACAATCGGGCAAGCGTCGATCTGAGCCTGTCCCGACTGCTCGGCCGAAGGCCACCAAGGCACGGGCACGGGCTCGCGCAAGGCATGCGAAATGATTGCTAACTCCGCAATCTACAAGTAAAAACCCGCCCGCTTCCAGGCCCGGTTCACGGTCCAGCATGGAACAAGGGACCGTTCGAAATAGCGTCACCGATCCGGCCTCGTGGACGCCTTCCCAGCACCCACCCCTGCCTGCGCCGCGGAAAAAAAGCTCGATCCCTGCCCTTCCAGAATTTTTCCCCTTGAAAGGGCGCTCAGAACCCTGTTATCGCTTCGCCCGTGCCTTGGACGACTGAAACGGCGGCGTAAAACCCCGTCGCCCAGTTGGGAGGGCCCGTAGACGCCCGGTTTTTTGATTTTTCTGAAGGAGGAAGCGCATGGCTGGCAAAAGGTTGACGAAGGCTCAGGTTATCGCCGAGCTCGCAAACGCATCGGATTTGGACAAGAAGAGCGTGGGTCGCGTGTTCGAGGGGCTCCAAGAGCTCATCCGCAAGCAACTCTCTGCTCGGGGCCCCGGCGAATTCGTCGTTCCGGGTCTGGTTAAGCTCCGCGTGGTGAAGAAGCCCGCGACGAAAGAGCGCCAAGGCATCAACCCCTTCACCAAGGAACCGATCACGATTCCGGCGAAGCCCGCGAGCAAGAAGGTTCGCGCGACTGCTCTCAAGAACCTCAAAGACCTGGTTCAGTGAGACTCCCGCGCCTCGGCGCGGAAAAACGACTCGTCCCCGGCCTTCACAAGAGGTCGGGGACAGTCGTTTTGTGTCCCTGACTTTTAGCGTCAGCCGAATCAGCTCACCAGTAGAGCGTCGCGCCGAGTCGCAGCAGGCCGCCACCGGAGGTGTTGGTGGCGCGGTGCGTATTGGGGTCGGTGAATTCGGGGACCGTATCGGATTGAGCGTCGGTGCGACCCCGCACGAAGCCGAGCAGATCACCGGAGACGGCGATGCGACGCGACACCCGCACTTCCAAACCCAAGCCGAGCTGACCGCCGAAGTAGGAATACTGCTCGTCGTGGCGCTTGAAATTCGCTTCGCCGTTGCGCGGCGCGATGGTCACGTCTGCGCGGCTGCCGCCCAGGCCGCCCAGCATGTAAAACTGCGCGACGTCGTGCGGATTGAAGAACACCAGCGTGTTCACCATCAGGCCGACCTCACTGCGTGAGTAGCCGTTGAAGTCGGTGCCCGTTAGCAAGTCGAGGCCCGCTTCGAACGCGACTACCGGTATCGGGCGATAGCGAAAGCCAAACCCGAGACCGGCCATGCCTGCGTTCGAGGCCTTCTCTGGCTTGCCGCCGAGC
>DATCFJ010000310.1:0-7998 GCA_036509605.1 Polyangiaceae bacterium
GAGCCCAAAGCCGACGACGAAAAGACAGACAAACCCGCCGACGAAGAGGCGAAGTCGCAGCCCGCATCGGACGCTTCTGCCAGCGACGGCCCTTCGCCGCTCGAGCTCGAGGCCGGCCTACGCGCCGTGCATCGCAGCTTCACGTATCACGACACGCCCGCGCAGCTGTTTCCGACCCGCGGCTACCCGGCGCCGCAAACCTACAAGCTGCCGCTCGGCCCCGCGGTCTTCATCAACGGCACCATTTATCCGGGCGCTTTCGCGACCAAGGGCGCCGGCGGCGACTTCGGCATCACGGGCGGCTACGAGCTCAATTTCGGCACCAAGTCCGTCTACAACACGGCCGTCGCGGGCGATCCGACCAAGACGCAGCAGAACACGCTCACCACCAAGGCGAACCAATACTTCGTTGGAGTCAAGGCACGCGTTCCGTTCAGCACTCATGAGCTCGGCTTCGTTGTCGCGTACGGCCAGCAGGTGTTCAACCTGCTCGGAGACGAGAACGCGCCGACGGTGCCTGACCTTTGGTACAAGTTCGTCAAAGGCAGCCTCGAGGGGCGCTTTCGCTTCGCTGAGGTTTCGATCGGCGCTCACGTCGGCACGCGGCTCGTGAGCAACACCGGCGGCCTTGAGCGGGATTGGTTCCCGGGCCACGTCAAAACTCAGTCGCTTGAGGCGGGGGTTTCAGCGGGCTACACGGTCGCGCCCGGACTCGACCTGCTGGTCGGGGTCGATCTCATACGCTACGCGTTCAATTTCAATCCGATCTCCAACACCGCCAACCCGAACACCCAGGTCATCGCGGGCGGCGCGACCGACCAATACGTCTCGGCGTTCCTCGGCGCGCGCTACTCGTTGCCCGGCCAGAAGTAAGCCGCTGCGGAACACTCGACTCGCTTCGAGATGCCCGCAGGGGTGAAGGGGTGGAGCGCGACCGCGCAAATCGACTATGCTGAGGGCCGAGTCATATGGCCCTCACCTCTTCGCAAACGGCGTGTGTCGCCTTGCTGGCTGTTGTGCTCGGCTGCCACGCAAAAAGCGCCCCGAACAAGCCAGAACCCGCCGGCATCGCGGTTCCCTCCGCGGCCCCTAGCAGCGCGCCAAGCACGGCCGCCAAAACATTCGGCGCACCGATCAGCCCTGGCCCCGTGCTCTCGTTGGCGGACGTGCTCGCGTCACCAGAGCGCTTTCGCGATCAATCCATCACGGTCGAAGGTAGCGTGCGGAGTGCGTGCACACGGCGCGGGTGTTGGATGGAGGTCGCCGAGAGCGCCGACCCGAAGCTGCCCGGCTGCCGCGTGACGTTCAAAGACTACGGCTTCTTCGTGCCGACGGACTCGGCTGGCTCGCGCGCGAAGGTGCAGGGCACGTTGGGCGTCAACACGCTGCCGCCCGAGCGCGTCGCGCACTTGGAGAGCGAGGGCGGTCAGTTCCCGCACAAGAACCCAGACGGCAGCGTGAACGAGCTTCGGCTCGTCGCTAACGGCGTCGAGCTGTGGCGCTGAACCCAGCGCGCCACGCCGTCTTGCGGCACCGAACCGTGGGCCGGCTAGCCGGACCGAAGTCTAGGCCAGGTCTTTTCTCAGTTTTGCCGAAGGTGTGATACGCCGGTTATCCATGCGGTTCCTGACTCGGCTCGTCTGCGCGGCCTGGCTGCTCGTTGCTTTGCCAGCGCAAGCCAGCGAAACGCACGTGGTGGCGGCCGGCCAAACCCTCGGTCGCATCGCGGACCGCTACAACGTGACGATTGCCGCGCTGTGCGAGGCCAACGGCCTGCAACGCAAGGCCCCACTCAAGATCGGGCTGAAGCTCCGCATCCCTGAGGGGAAGGACGCGGTCGTCGGCGAGCAAAGCGACACTCCCGACAGCGCGGACAGCACCGACACGACGGACAACGCGAAGCCGAAGGCGGACGACACCGAGCCGAAGCTCGACCCCAAGGTCAAAGCGAACGACGACCGGAGCGACACCGTGCTCCCGGGCGGGATGCACGTGGTCAATCCGCCGGGCGTCGCGCCGGCGTACTACTTCGAGCCGACCGGACCGGGTCGCCACGGCATGCGCCCGATCCTGATCTATTTGCACGGCCGCGGCGGTCATCCCGACAAGGATTGTCAGCGGTGGGCACCGGTGGCGCGTCGTCTCGGGTGGTTGGTCTGTCCGAGCGGGCCGTCGCCGTACGGTGACGGCCGCGCCTGGGACAACAACTGGCCGTCGGCGCACACCGCGACCATGGCCGCGATCCAAGTCTTACGGAAGAAGTACGGCCGCCGCGTGCAACTGTACGGCAACACGCTGATCGGCTTCAGCGAAGGCGCCTACGCCGCGATGAACGTGGGCGTGCGTGAGCCGCACGTGTTCAACCGCTGGCTGATTTTGGCGGCCAGTGATCACTACTGGGGCGGCCCGGGGCTCGAGGCGCTACAGACCGCGAAAGAGCGCGTGCGGCGCGTGTTCCTGATCACCGGCGAGCACGACGGCGTGATCGACAACACGCACCAAGTGGAAGACTGGCTCGGACGCGCGGGTGTCGACACCCGCGTCGTGACTCCGGGCGACATGGGCCATGAGCTGGCGCTCGACCGTAAGCCCGAGCTGTATCACAGCGCGCTAGCCTGGCTCGATCGCGGCGACGCCAAGACCAAGAAGAGCAAGAAGAGCAAGGTCAAAGGCGAGCGCGGCGAGCGCGTCGCGCGCAAGTAGCGCGGTTCAGCCGCGCCGGTCGCACTCAGTGCCAAGCTGCGGCTTGCGCGATCGGCTTACCGGTGCGGTCGTGCTCGGCGATCAAGCTGCGCGCAACGACATCGCAATCGACACACGCCGGAAAGCGCGACTGGTGATCGCAGATCAGGTACTTGGCCGTCGGCGGAGCAGCCGAGAACTCCTCGGGATCCAAATGCCTACCGCAGGCGATGCAGTGAATGTGCGCCGCCTGGTGTTGGCCTGCCGTGCCCGGCGACAGAGCTTTGCGTTCGCTTTTGGTGAGGCGCTTCTTTCGCTGCATCGTGGCGGCACTTAACCCAAACTCGCTGCCTTCGGTCAAGCGCGTTCTGCGGCCAACTCGGCGAGCAGTTGGCGCGCGCCGGCATGGTCGGATTTCTCTGCCAATGCCTTGGCGACGAGCACCTTGGCTTTACGCGGATCGCCGGCTTTCCTGGCCAAGACGGCGAGGAAGTAGTTGGCGTCGGCTTTGGCCTCGGGGGCTGCCCCGTCGGTGCTGCCGGGCGCCGGTGGCTTCATGATCGACACCGCACGGAACGCTCGCTGCGCCAGCTCGTCCTCGTCTATCTCTACCGCCAGCTGCCCCAGGCGCATCGCCAGCTCGCCGTTCTTTGGATCCAGCTCGAAGGCTTTGCTGAGCGCTTGAAGCGCGTCAGTCAGGTAGCCCTCGTCCAGATGAACTTGCGCCATGGCGCTGTAGATCCCGCCAAGCCCTTTGGTGCGACGACCTCGGTTGGCTTCGGCTATGGCATGGAGCAGGGCCAGCGCCTCTTCTGCGCGTTGAGCGGCCGCGTACGCGCGCGCCAGGAGCAGCACGACGTCGACGCTCTCCGGGTTGTCCTGACGCGCAGCCTCGAGCACCTGCACTGCCGCCGCTGGATCGCCGTCGGTGCCGAGCAGCAGGGCCCCGACACGCAGCAAGCTCGTCAGCCGTAGCGTGGGGTCCGGCTCGTTCACGGCGCCCTCGTACAGCAGATCCGCGAGATCGCGATGCGCGCCGAGCGCTTCGTACACCGCCTCCAGGCGACGGCGCAGCTCCGGGTGCAAGCGATCTTCGGACAGGGCGCGCTCCAGCGCGGGGCGACTGTCAGCGATGCGCCCGCCGAGCTCACAAGCTTCACTGTAGCGGAGCGCGGTTTCAATCAGTGCTTCGCCCTGCTCGACATCGACCAATTGCGCCAATGTGTCGATCGCGCCTTCGACATTGCCGGTCTGGGCTTCGAGCGAGGCCAAGCGTCGCAGTGCTCCGAGGTCGTTCGGGTTGGCGCGCACGAAGGCCGAAAGGCGCGCGCGCGCGCCCGGCAGATCACCTGAGCGCTCGAAAACCTCTACCAAGCGGAGCGTGAGGCGCGCCTCTTCAGCGGGCTCGGCGCGCACAATAGCGCGCTCGATAGCCTCGATCAGCTCGCCGACGACCGACGGATCAGTCGCATAAGCGCGCTCGAAGGCGACCACCGCTTCGTCGTCGCGACCGAGATCGCCCAGCACGAGCGCGCGTTTTCGCTGCAAGTCGACGTTTTCGGGCTCGGCGCGCAGCAGATCTTCGATCACGCCCAGCGCGGCCTCGGGGTTTTCTGCGGCGCGGTGCGCTTCAACGAGGCGTTCGAGCAGCTTTCGCTCATCGGGACGCTCGCGCAACGCGCGGCCCAGTAGATCGGCGACTCGTCCGTACTCTTGGCGCTCCGTGAAGCGCACCAAGAGCAGATCGCGCAGCGAAGAATCGCGTGGGTTGGCTTCGAAGCCGAGCGTGAGCGCGCGCTCTGCCCCTTCTGGATCGCCCAGCTCTTCGCGCATTGCCGAGAGCCGGCGACCGAGAGCCGCTGCGGTATCGCCGTGCGCAACTCGGAGCAGGCCTTCCAGTGCGTCCGAGATCAACAGCGCGTCCCCGGTCGCCTCGGCGAGGCGCAGCACGGCTTCCAGAAGCTCGACGCGCGACGGATCCCACTCCAGCGCCGAGCGGCACACGTCGAGCGCTTGCGCGGTCCGCCCCTTGCGCTCCAAGATTCCGGCCAAACGCAGCGAAAGTTGCGCAATCGTCGGCACGTCGCGAACGTCCTTGGCTTGGTCGATTTCGCTGGTCAAGAGCGCGGACAGATCCTCCGTGCGGCCCTCACGCTCCAGCAACTCGGAGAGCACTCGGGCGGCGTCACGCTGCGACGGATCATCGGCCAGGATGTCTTGCAGAAGCAAGATGACTTCGCCAGCCCTGCCTGGCTTGGTGAGCAGCGCGTTGACTTGTTCGACGCGCAAGGCGGAGCGCTCGGCGCCGTCTTCGATGACGGGCGTGATGCGCGAGATCAGATCGACCAGGCGCGCAGAATCACCGAGCTTGCGCAGTAACGACAACAGGGGCTGCCAGATCGAACGATCCGCAGGATCAGCCGCCAACACCAGCTCGTACAAGGCCACCGCCTCTGCCACGAGCTCGGGATTTTCCGCGTACTCTTCTGCCAAGGACAGACGCAAGCTGCGCGCTTCAGACACCGGCAAATGTTCGGCTGCCTGGGCTCGATACTCGAGCGCTTCGCGGCGACGGCCTGCGGCCTCTGCAAGACCTGCAAGCTCGAGGCGTACCCAAGCGGCGTCACCCGGATCGGCTCCGCCTTCGTCGAGCTTGAGCCCAGCTTTGAGCATGCGTTCGACCAGCTCGGCATCGCCGAGGCGCACTGCCACCGCAACGCCTTCACGGACGCGGCTGAGCGTGGCGTCCGACGCCGCGATCTGCCCCGCCAAGGCGTTTGCTAGCGCGCGATCGTCGCCGGTCGCGCGCGCAATGCGCTCGAGTAAGCCGGCCACCCGCGCTGGATCGAGCGCGCTCGCCGAAGCCGACAACAACGAGTGGGCGCGCTCGAAATCGGGGGCCGCATCGAGCGCACGCTCGATCAGCTCGAGCCCCTGCTCGACGCTCTCCGGGTCGGCCAAACGAACCTTCGCCAGGCGATAGAACAGATCTCCATCCGTCACTGCCTGGCCCTGTTGCAGCTGAGCGGCCACGCGCCGTTCGAGCACCTGCGATTCACGACCGGCATCGCCCAAGCAGTCATACACGCGACCGAGCGCTGCCCACGCGCTGTCGTCGAAGGTCGCAGCGGCCTCGAGGCTCGTCTCCAAGCTCCGCGCGCGCCGTATCAGGTCATCCTTGACATCCGAAAGATCACGCAAGCCTTCGGCGTGAAGCAGCACGAGATCCGCCAGTGCGCGCGCGGCTTCGGGCGCAGGCAAATCGCGGCTGAGGCGTGTTTCGAGAGCGCGGGCCAGCAGTTCGTAGCGGCCTTGGCTGCGCAGCGCGCCCTCCAATGCCAGAGCGTCCGACGGGCTGTGCAGCGCGGCTTCGAAGGCGGACTCCAGGAATTCACCGGCGCGGACAGAATCCCCACGCTTGGCGGAGATTTCGCTGAGAGCGATTAAGGCTTCGGCTTTGCTCGGGCCTTCGCCGGAATCATCGCGTCCCAGAACTAGCAGTAGCGAGCGGTATAGCTTCTCTGCACGCTCCAGCTGGCCGTGCTCGAGCGCCATGCGCGCCAACATCTGCATAATCGCCGGATGCGCCGGATCGATCTTGGACGCGGCATCGAGCTCTTGCAGTGCTTCGGCATCGCGCTCCGCGCCGAGCAACACGCGCGCCAAGAGGAAGTGCGCGAGCGCGCGATCCTTCGGCCGACGCGCCCCGTAGCGCTCGATTTGTGCGGCCAACACCTGCGCCGCGTCGTCGTAGCGTTTGGCCAAAAATAGCGCATTTGCCAGCTGCAAACGCTGCTTTTGGTCGTCGGGCTCCAGCTCGATGGCGCGCGCCAAGAGCGGCACGGCGGCCTCCGGATCCGAGCGCTGATCGAGGTGCAAGGCAGCGGCTTCGCGCAGCAGGCTGAGCGTCGCCTTGCGGTCCGTCGCGCGCTCGGCTTCCTCGGCGAGCAACGCGGCGAGCGCGGCGTAGTCCTCGGCTTCGCGATACAACGTCGCCAAACGCGCGCGCAGCGCGGCAGCATTCACCGCGATCGGCACGGCACGCTCCAAGCTGCGGCGCGCCTGGTCGGAGGCTCCGGTCGCCAGATACGCCGAAGCCAACTCCAGTGCCCGATCGGCGAGCGCTTCCGGAGAGGACTGCGCGCACAGGGCTTCGAGCACTTCGGCGGCTTGCTCGTATTCCTTGCGTCCAAGGTAGATGCGAGACAACGCCTCTAGAGAATCTTCACCCCCGAGGGCGGCGCCCGCCCTATGGCAGGCGATCGCGCGCTCTTGGTCGTTCAGGCGCTCTTCGGCCAGCTGCCCCGCGCGCGCCCAGAGCGCCGCGGCGCCCGAGCTGTCGCCAGCGCCAGCGCGTGCCGCCGCTTGGCGTTCCCAGAGCGTCACGATCTCGGCGTGCGCGCCTTGCTCATCGAGAAGCAAGGACAGCCGAGTCACGAGCGAGCGAGCTACCTCGTCTGCGGCCTCTTCGGCGAGTAGCGCTTGGAACAGCTCCACCGCTCGCGCGCCGTCGTCCAAGCGATCAGAGCACAGACAGGCCGCATCACGGCGCAGCCCGCGCCGGCGCGACAGAGCGAACGGCAATTCTGCCGAGCTGAGCAAGCGCTCCACGACGTCGCCGTATTTTCCGGCTTCGAGCAAGCGCTCGGACAGCTCGGCGACCGCCCAGTCGGCCGCGCGCGCTTCGGCGCTCTCGGCGTCGCTCTTTGCCCGCTGCCAGGCCAGAACGGCAAGCTCCAGCAAGCGCTCGCACACTTTGCGACCGAGCTCGCGATCAGCGTGATTGGCACCCGCAACTTCGATCGCCTTGTCCCAGTCCGCCGCGGCCACGAACGACTCGAGCGCGGCCAGCATATTGCCCGTGCGCGACTGGTGCAGCTGCCCGAGCTCGCTATGCAATCGGCGTACGCGCTCTGGATCGCTCTCTGCCGCGACCTCTTCAGCGAGCAGCTCGGCAAGCTCCTCGTAACGCGATTCAGAAGCCAGCAACGACGACAGCGCCTCGAAGCTCTCCAGATCTCGTCCGTCGTGGGTTTGAACTAGTCGCCAAGCCTGGATCGCCTGCGCGCGGTCACCTTTGACCTGCTCGTGCAACATCGCGATGCGTACGCGATCCGCACGCGCGGCCGCCCCGTCTGCGCTTTGACGCGCGCGTTGACCGAGCGCCGCTACGAGCTCGTCCCAGCGCTGTGCGCGCTCCAGCGCGCGGCACAGCCCGTCGAGCGAGGTCGCATCCAGCGGATCCAAAACGAGCCGCGCTTGGAAATTGCGCACAGCGCGATTCGCATCGCCCAGCACCGTGAGCGCCAACTCAGC
>DATCFJ010000311.1:0-3357 GCA_036509605.1 Polyangiaceae bacterium
GCGGCTCAGTGACCGCCCCTCCGCCAGCGGTCGTGCGCAGCTTTAGCTAGCCAACTCCGCGGGGCCGCGATAAGCCTCGCCTCGCCGCAGCATCTCAGGCGATCGCGCGGGTCTGCTAAACCCAGATCCGCGAGGAAAGTCCGGGCTCCGCAAGGCAGGATGCCGGGTAACGCCCGGTGAGGGAAACCTCGAGGAAAGTGCCACAGAAAATCAGACCGCCCGAGCCGCTTTGGCGCCTCGGGTAAGGGTGAAAAGGTGGGGTAAGAGCCCACCGCGCGGCCGGTAACGGTCGTGGCAAGGCAAACCCCATCCGGAGCAAGGCCATGTAGAGGGACGTTCGAGGGCTGCCGGCCCGAGTCCCTGGGTAGGCCGCACGAGGCGCTCGGCAACGAGCGTCCCAGAGGAATGACCGCCAGTGCGCTGAGGGCGACCGAAGCGCGCAACAGAACCCGGCTTACGAGAAGCTGCGACCACACCCGACGGGCTTGCCCGCCGGGTGTGTTTTTTTTGCGCGCCTCGCGATTTCTGAGGGGAGGGGTTCGCACAGAGCTCGCCGCAGCTCGGCCGATCAGGTCAAGCCGCGTCGTGGATGTCGAGCCAACCGTTGCCGCGCGACAGCTCGGTGATCTTCGTCTTCAGCTTTTTCTTGGCGCGCGCCTCGAGCTGACGCGCACGCTCGCGCGACACGCCCAGACGTCGGCCGATTTCAGCGAGCGACATTTCGTCTTCGTTGTCGGCCATGAGCCGGTTTTCGACGATGTAACGTTCACGTTTGTCGAGCCCGATCAGCGCGGTTTGCACGGCTTCGCGCACGTAACCGCCGACCTCGGAACCGACCAGGCCGTCTTCTTGATTGACCTCGTCGTCCGTCAAGGTGTCGCCGAGCGTGGTCGCCGAATCATCATAGACTTTGGCGTCCAGCGACACGTCGCGCGCCTCCAAGCGCCGGACCATCGAGGTGACCTTCGCTTTAGGCACATCCAGCGCCTTGGCCAAGAGCTCATCGGCGTGATCGCCCTCGCCGACGAGATTGGTAATGCGAACTCGCTCGCGGCGCAGCTTGAAGAACATCTTCGAGCGCAACGCGCCCGAGCCGACGCCGACCAAGCTCCACGAACGAATGATGTGATTGAGGATGTAGGCCCGAATCCAATACGCTGCGTAGGTCACGAAGCGCGTGCCGCGGCTGGTGTCGAATTTTTGCAGGGCGTGTACGACTCCGAAGTTGCCCTCAGCGACGAGCTCGCCGAGCGGTAACCCGTAGCGGCGGTACTTGAGGGCGATCGCGACGACGTAACGCAGATGGGCGCGAACCAGCTCTTCGCGGGCCGCTTCGTCTTGGTGCTCCAGCCAACGGTTCGTGAGGACGAGCTCGTCTTCGCGCGAGAGCTGGGGGTAGGAGTGTACCGCTGTGATGTAGAACGTCAGGGAAGAGTCGGTTTGACGGGCCATGGTGCTACCTAGTTTCCGTTCGTCTAATTCCAGTCCTAGACAAACTCAGAGGGTGCCGGGCCCCGCTCATCGAACTGCGTATCGAAGAGTTCGGCTCGCACCTTGGCCTACGCGGCAGATTCGGGCCGGGTTCCGCTAAGTTTTGTTAAGCGCGAAGTTCGTACGTTGGGCAAACCCAGCTGGACGCGCGAGCTGATCGCACTAGGCATTTGGACCGATTGTCCAAGCCGCCAGACAGTCTGTCCGGGCAACCACCCCCTCTGCGCCGCGCGTCGCTTGATTGCGTCCCAGTCGCTGCTGCGTTTTGGTACGGTGCACGCTTTGGCGCGCGTCCCGATCCGGCTGGTCGCGTTTGCTCTGACCGGCTGGCCGTAGATTCACAAGCGAGAGCGAGCTTCGCTTGGCACTGGCGGCCGATCAGAGCGCAAACGTGCGCAGAAGTCAGGCTTGGAAGGAGGAGCCGCAGCCGCAGGTGCCGGACACGTTCGGGTTGCCGAACTTGAAGCCGGAGCCGTGCGCGCCCTCCAGATAGTCGATCTCCGTGCCGTCCAGGTACTGGTAGCTGAGCGGGTCAACGAACAGCTTTACGCCGTGCGATTCGAACTGCTCGTCGAGGTCCGTCGGCTTGTCTTCGAAGTACAGATCGTACTGGAAACCGGCGCAGCCGCCACCCACCACACGCAGGCGGAGCCCTTGGCCTTCTAGACCTTCGGACTTCGAAATTTCTTTAACCTTGTCTGCTGCCAGCGTTGTGATTGAAATCATGACAATGGGTTGCCTCCGCGCCGACGCGCTCAACGAAAGTGCGTGCTTCGTCCTCGAGCCACGCGCCGGTAGTATAGGCACGCTCGCCTACTCTAGCCAGTACAAGCGCACGACCGGGCTTGTTTTGGGCCTAGGTTTCGCGTTCTCGACGCGCGCCGCGCAAGCCGCAGGGACTCCGCATACCGTCGCCGCTCCGTCCACATCGGGGAGCGCGCCCGCGCCCGTTTCTCCTTTTACTGGGCAGCCCTCAGCCTCGCCGACAGCGCCCGCTCAGCTTCCCGCTCAGCTTCCCGCTCAGCTTCCCGCTCCTCCGCCGCTTCCTGCGCCGCCGCTGCCGCCTCCGCCTCCGGCGGCCTCCGGCGCGCCGCCGTTGCCTGCGCCTCCGGCGCCGCGTTCGGCTCCGATTCCGCCGGTAGCGGTAGCGCGCGCAGACCAGTCAGCGCCGGCTGCGACGCCCGTGCGCCCGGGAGCTCCGGGGAGTGACCTGCCGGCACCACCGCGCGCCGCGCGTGGAGTGCATCTGCACGACAGCTTCTATTTGCGAATGGGGCTCGGGCTCGGAGTCTCCGGGGCTTTGGTGTCGTCGGACTCGAAGAGCATTGGCGATTACAGTTTCTCGGGAGCTGGTGGCGCGTTGGATTTGTGGGTTGGTGGAACCCCCACGCCCGGCTTGGCGATGGGCGCCGCGTTGTCCGTGCTCGGTTTGAACAGCGGCTCGCGCCGCGTCGACGGCTTGAAAATCTCCGGTGACGTGTCGGGCAGCACGGGCTTGATCGGCTTCTTCGTGGACGGTTTTCCGGATCCCGAACGCGGCTTTCATTTCGGTGGCGCGCTCGGCATCGCCAGCGGCAGCACGGAGATAAAGAATAGCAGTTTGAGTAAGTTCGACGGCGGCGGTCTCGGGCTCGAGGGCTTCATCGGTTACGATTTTTGGGTGAGCCCGCAGTGGTCGCTGGGCGCAATGGCGCGATTCATGGGCAGCATCACCCGCGAAGACAGCGATGGCGTGAACTACGAGACCTCGATCGGCGGCGCGAGCCTGTCGTTTACGGCGCTCTATCACTGACCACGAGAACCTGACCGGAGCGGCAAGTGAATGCGATACCGCCCGGAACTGGCGTCGGCCGAAAGGGATCGAGG
>DATCFJ010000312.1:0-3548 GCA_036509605.1 Polyangiaceae bacterium
ACCACGCTCGTCAGCGCCTGCATGGGCCTGTACATCCCGCCGCTGCACCTCTCGAGCGGCGACGTGCGCATCGAAGGCAAGAGCATCATCGGCATGAACGTCGAGACCAACCGGCGCGAGATCTTAGGCCGGAAAATCTCGATGATCCCGCAAGGCGCGCTCAACTCGCTGAACCCCACCCGCAAGGTGAAGGATCTAGCGACAGACATGATCCTGAGTCACGACGAGAACGCCGACAAGAAGGAGATCCACTCGCGGCTCCGCGGTCGCTTTCAAAAACTCGGCATGCCTGCGGACGAAGTGCTCAATTCGTATCCCGTGCAGCTCCCAGCAGGCATGAAGCAGCGCGTCGTGATCGGCATCTCCACGCTGCTCGACCCGCGCGTGGTGATCGCTGACGAGCCTACGTCCGCACTCGACGTCTCCACGCAGAAGGCAGTGATCAAGCTGCTCTTCGAGTTGATGGATCAAGGCATCATCGGCAGCATGGTGTTCATCACCCACGAGCTACCGCTCTTGCGACACGTCTCGAACAACATCGCCGTGATGTACGCCGGCGAATTCGTGGAAGTGGGCAATATCGAGCAGGTGATCTTCGACCCGCGTCAGCCGTACACCAAGGCGCTGATGGGCTCGATGCTCAGCGCCGACGCCGGGCACCGCGATCACAAGCCAGTGTCCATCGAGGGTGCGCCGCCGAATTTGGCCCTGCCGATCACCGGCTGTCGCTTCGCCGAGCGTTGCCCGGAGGTGCGCCCCGATTGCAAAGCCAACCAGCAAGTAATTCGCATCGTCAAAGACCGCCAAGTCAGGTGTCAGTATGCCGAGTGATTCGCCACTGAAGTTCGAGGCCAAGAACCTCTCGCGCAGCTACGGGCACGGCAAAAAGCTGGTGGAAGCCGTGAAGAACGTGAGCTTCACGATCCCGAACCGCGATATCGTCAGCGTGGTTGGGCAATCAGGCTGCGGCAAAACCGTGCTGGCGAAGATGCTGCTCCGTTTGGAGACGCCGACCAGCGGTACGCTGCTGTTCAACGGCAAACCGATCGCGAGCGAGCAGGACCCACGAGACCACTGGCGCTCCGTGCAAGCGGTCTTCCAAGACCCGTTCTCGGCCTTCAATCAATTTTTCACGATTCGGGCGCAACTGAAGAGCAGCTTCAAGCTGTTCAAGGAGAAGCCCAGCGAAGAGGAGATGGAAGCGCGCGTGGATGCCGCGCTGCTGGCCGTGAACATCAAGCCCAAGGAAGTCGAGGGGAAGTACCCGTTCGAGCTGTCCGGCGGTCAGATGCAGCGCATGCTCCTGGCCCGCATCTTCATCCTGCGCCCGCAGGTGCTGGTTGCGGACGAGCCGACCAGTATGGTCGACGCGTGCAGCCGCGCGAATATTCTCGACTACCTGATGAAGCTCAAAAAAGAGCTCGATATGACCATCGTGTTCGTCACACACGACATCGGGCTCGCCTGCTACATCTCGGACTCGATCTTCATCATGCACAAGGGTGAAATCGTCGAGCAAGGCCCGCCGGCTGAGGTGACGGGCTCGCCGACGAGTCAGGTCACGAAACAGCTGCTAGAAGACATCCCTGACGTGCATCGGGAGTGGATCAAGCGCGGCGCCGCTGAGTGACGTTGGGCTAGCAACGGTGCGCTCAGATGCAGGTCGGGCAAGTGCAGACCAGCGCGCCACTATCGACAGAACACTGCTCCGACTTGGAACAGGGTGAGCCCTCCAAAAAGAAAATCAATTCTTGGCTTGCCGGGTTAAGCCCTCGAGCGCGCGGCCGTTTTGAGCTTAGGCATGTCCACGTCCGGGGCGCCCGCCGCGCGGCCGTCGCGAGTATCGCGCGACCCTGATTCGCTGCGCGCGGCATTCGAGGACGGCGAGACCCTCGACGTGCGCGTGTCCGGCATTCCGGTAGGCGGCGACGACCGAGAAGCCAACGCGCGCACTTACCTGCGCGCCTACACTTTCGGTGTCACGGACGAGTCGCCAGGCCGCTACACCACCGAGTCCAGCAGCGAGCTCGGCCGCGGCGCAATCGGTCGCGTGTACGTGGCACAGGACAGCCACCTCGGTCGACGAGTGGCAATCAAGGAGCTCTTGCGCGGCGCAAGCGAAAGCCAGGGGGGGAGCGACGACTCGGCGGAGCTGCAATCTATCTCCCGCTTCTTGCGCGAAGCGCGGGTGACTGGAGCGCTCGAGCACCCTGGGATTGTTCCAGTGTACGAGCTGGGGCGGCGCGCCGACGGCACGCTGTACTACACGATGAGCGTCGTGCACGGCCGCACCATGGCGCAGGCCATCACTGACTGCCGGACGCTCAATGACCGATTGGCACTCGTGAACCACTTCTCAGGCCTATGCCAAGCGATCGCGTACGCCCACAGCCGCGGCGTCGTGCACCGCGATATCAAGCCAGACAACGTGATGATCGGCGAATTCGGCGAGACCGTGGTGCTCGACTGGGGCATGGCAAAGCTGTGCCGCAGCTACACGGGCGAGCCCGCGCCGAAGTCCGTACAATCGCCTGCGCCGCAGATCGAGCTCACCGATCTCGGCCTCACGCTCGAGGGCAGCGTGTGCGGAACACCGCTATACATGAGCCCGGAGCAAGCTTCCGGACGCACGCACGCGGTCGATCAACGCTCGGATGTCTGGTCGCTAGGCGTCGTGCTGTACACGATTCTGTGCGGGCGCCCGCCCTTCGGCGGCAGCACGTTGCTCGAGATCATCGCCCACGTTAACGCAGGACGACACACGCCGCTGCGCACGCTCGACCCGGAGATACCGGCGGAGCTCGAGGCGGTCGCCGTGCGCGCGCTACAACCGAACAAGCACGACCGCTATCCGTCAGCGCGCGAGCTTGCGCGCGATATCCAGGCCTATCAGGCCGGCACACGCGTCGCGGCCTACGAGTATTCGTCCTTTGAGCTGCTGCAGCGCTTCGTGGCTCGGCACCGCTCGGCGGTAACCGCATCGGCGCTGGCGCTGGTCGTGATACTCGTACTCAGCCTGACCGCGTATCGGCGTGTCGTAGCAGCCAGAGATCGCGCCATTTCGGCCGAGAAACACGCGCTCGACAACGAGCTGTCCGCGAAGCTCAGCGCCGCGGAGGCAAAGCGCAGCCTGGGTGAGGTCTTGCTCGAACGAGCCGAGCAAGCGCTGCTCGAAGGCGACAGCGTCGACGCTGAGCTGCTCGCCGCGCGCGCGCTCAGTCAGGGAGAGCGCGCGGACGCGCGCGGCGTCGTGATTGCCGCACGCAGCGCGATGCGCCCGGTTTTGACCTTCACGTTTCAGGACAGCAAAGGCTGCGCGCACACCGCGTTGTCATTTTCAGCCGGGATGTTCGCCTGCGCGACAGGCCGTGAACTGCGGCTCTGGAACCTAGCCGACAAGACATCGCCCCTCAGCTTGCCCTTAGCAAGCGAGCCGACCGCGTTGGCATTTGCAAGCGACGCCTCCGCGCTCGCGGTCGCGCTATCCGACGGGACTGTCGGTTTTCGAGCGGCTACGTCTGCCAGCAGTGACTGGCACTTCGAGAATT
>DATCFJ010000313.1:0-2333 GCA_036509605.1 Polyangiaceae bacterium
CGCTGCCAGCCTGGTTACTTCCTGCAGCCAGCGCCAGCTCTTCCGCTCCTGAAACGCGCGAGCTGACGCCCCCCGACGGCAACGCAACGTACGAGCTTAGCGAAGCGCCGCTCAAGGGCAACCACGGCGAGCTGCGAGGCCGAGCGCTCATTCTGCGTGAGGTCACTGAGCGCCGACGCGCTCAGGCTGTCCTCGAGAAAGAGCACGGGGACCTCGAGCAGCGCGTCGCAGAACGAACCAGGGAGCTGGAGACCGCCAACGCCTCGCTGCGACAACAAGTCGAGCAGACGCGCGCGGCACGCGCCGCCGCGCAAGCCAGCGAAGCGCGCTTTCACGCCATCTTCGACGGCGCTTACGAGCTGATTGGCATGATCGCGCCGGACGGACGATTGCTAGAGGCGAACCGCGCCTCGCTGCTGCTGGCCGGAGTGACGGCGGAATCCGTTCTGGACAAGCCGTTCTGGGAGACGAGCTGGTGGACCCACTCACCCGAGCTGCAGCGCCAATTGCGCGCGGGCATCGCGCGCGCGGCGCGCGGCGAGTTCGTGCGCTCGGAGGTCACCCACACGACCGCCGGCGGCGAGCTCAAGTTCATAGATTTCTCGCTCACGCCGGTGTTTACGGATGGAGTCGTGAGCTCGCTCGTCGCGGAGGGCCGCGACATCAGCGACCGCAAGCGCACCGAAGAAGAGAACACGCGCCTGCAAGCCCAGCTGTACCAAGCTCAAAAGCTGGACTCGATTGGTCGTTTGGCAGGCGGCGTGGCCCATGATTTCAACAATCTGCTGACTGTGATCCTGGGCAACGTGGACCTGGCGCGCCTCACCGACACTATTTCGGAGCGCCTGAACGAGCGCTTGCGCGACATCGAAGAGGCGTCGCACAGCGCCGCGTCGCTGACGCGCCAACTGCTAGCCTTCGCGCGCCGGCAGATTGCCGAGCCGCGCGTCATCGATCTCAACGGCAGTGTCTCCAACGTCGAGAAGCTGCTCGCTCGGCTATTGGGCGAAGACGTCGAGCTGCTGCTAGAGCTAGAGCCGAAGTTGTGGCGTGTACGCGTCGATCCATCGCACGCCGAGCAGATGCTCGTAAACCTTGCGGTCAACGCGCGCGACGCGATGCCCAAGGGCGGGCGGCTGACTCTGCGCACCGAGAACAGCACAACCAAGCCTCCAGAACATCTCGGGCTGGCGCTCGCGTCGGAATACGTCGTGGTCACGATCAGCGATGAAGGCGAAGGGATCAGCTCCGACGTCTTGCCGCAGATCTTCGAGCCCTTCTTCACGACCAAGCCCCAGGGCATGGGCACCGGGCTCGGGCTGGCCATGGTGTACGGCGCGATGCAGCAGGCGTTCGGCGCCGTCGACGTGCAGAGCTCGGTCGGTCGCGGCACGACATTTCGGCTATTTTTTCCGCGCAGTCGCGAGGACGTGAGCGTCGGTCCGAGCTCCGCCCTCGCGTCGCGTCCGCCGCGCGGCAGCGAAGCCATCGCCCTGGTCGAAGATCAAATTTTGGTGCGCTCCACCACGAAACGACAGCTCGAGAGCCTCGGCTACCGCGTGTTGGATTTCGCCAGCGCCGCCGAAGCGCTCCCCACGTTGCGCAGCGAACCCAACCTGGCCATGCTCATCACCGACGTGGTGCTGGCGGGGGCGAGCGGTCGCGAGCTAGCAGAGGAGCTGTCGAAGGCTCGCCCAGGCTTGTGCATCTTGTTCATCTCTGGATACACCGAGGACGTCGTGTTGCGTCACGGCATCGAGCTCGGCGAAGTGAACTTTCTGCCCAAGCCCTTCAACGTCGCCGAGCTCGCACACGCCGTCCGCCGCGCCCTGGACGCCAGAACGCGCAGCCGCACACTCACGCTCGACGCTTAAGCCGTTCTTTTGATTGATGGTCACGCGGCACACGCGCGCCGTCGCAGCCTTCGGCGTCGCGGTGCGGGAGAGCTGCAGAACCGCCAACTGCGCCGCCGAAGGCTTTGCCGCCCGCGACTTGGCGCGTGACCATCAATAAAACCCGATAATTAGCTCTTGATCACGATGAACGTCGTGCTGCCATGGCGGTTGACCAACAAGAGCACGCGGTTTTTGGATTTTGAATACAGCTCTTGGAAGTGCTGCGGCGTGTCGATGCGGGTGCGGTTCACTTCCAGAACGACGTCGCCCGGGCGGAGGCCAGCGCGAGCGGCGTTGCTTTGCGGATCGAGGCGAGTGATGACCACGCCTTGTTTCACGCTGTCGTCGATCTCGAAGGCGCTGCGCGTTTGCGGGCTCAGGTTCTCGAGCACGATGCCATCGAGCGCGCCGCCCTTAGCTGAGCTCGGGCCGGCAGCC
>DATCFJ010000314.1:0-14894 GCA_036509605.1 Polyangiaceae bacterium
CCGCGAGCCGGCCAGCTGCAGCGCGGCGCTGGCGATGATGCTCGACGGAGCCGGCCCGCAGTGGCCGCCCCCGACCGACCGAGCAAGCGCGGTGACCTGTGTGCGACGGAAGGCGCTAGCTGCCTTTGCAAAGGGTTCGAAGCGCGGGTCACTCAGCGACTTACCCAACGTCATCCGACGCGCTAGACGGGTCATCTCGCGCGACGCCGAGCCCCCTGCGGACTGAGCCGTGCGGGCGCCGGGGCGGAACGTCCCATCGGCTTGCCGCTCTGCCCTGTGCTCGGCCAGCGCCTCGCCTTGCACACCTTTCGGCAGCTCGTCGGCGGGCAGCACCTCGACGCGAGGCACGCCCGCGCCGTTGCCATGGCCAGCTCGGAGCGTCATGCCACACCTCCGACCAGCGCAAGCCGATCGCTTGCAACGGGTGAGCAACCCGCGGCCCTTTTCACAGAAGGGCTGGAAAACAGGCCTGATTCGGAAAGCGCGTGCAATTGCTCAAGGCTCACGGACTTCGCAACCGCAGCGCGTCGACCAGGATTCGCGGGGTTAGCTCTCGCAACAAGCATCACGTGCTCATGGTGAGTTCTTCACGTGAAGAGAACACGTCACGGCAGGTCGTGATCCGTTTCCGGGCCTTGCTCGCGGTCTCTTCTGGGCTGCCCTTCACCCCGAATCGCTTCCCTCTCCTCGATGTCGTCGAACAGGGTCGGCAGAGGGCCACAGGGTCGGCCAGGGTCGGCATTTCCAGAAAGTGTTTGAGTGAATTCTCTCGTGTAGAGTTTAGGGGAATCGCCTGCCCCGGCGACCCTGTCGACCCTGTCGACCTAGTCACTGCTGTGGCTCCTCCCAAGCTTCGAGCAGGCGCACGCCCTTCCAAACGCGCTTGCCGTCTGACTTTGCGGTCTCGCACTTGCGTTCTTGGAGCCGCTTGGCGAACTCATTGCCGCCCAGCGGAAAGCGGATGCCCTGCTCCTTGCAGAAGTCCTCATAGGCGTGCCGCAGCGCACTCGATTGGACGCGTGCGTCCGGCTCGAACACGCAATATTCCGCGAAGAATCCGGCGACCCGGTCCATGTCCTGGCGGTATGCGGCTGTACTCTTGTCGATGGCCGTCGAGGAGCCGAGGCCGTTACGCTGCCAGTCGAGGCAGCCCTGGACCGCCCAGGCGAGCACAGCTGCGCGCAACTCGGGCTCTTGGAGTCGCGCCTTGAGCGTGCGGTCTTGTTGGGCCGCCGGTATTACGTGGTCGAACGGGATACGCCGCACGCGCGCCCAGGCGCCTTCGTCGTCGTCGCGGATGGCTGGTGCGTCATTGGCAGCGAGCCATAACGCGAAGGCGGGCTTGAAGGTGATTTCGCCCTCGTACTTGGCCGCGGCAGTGATCTCGTCGCCGCCGGTGATGGCCTTGATGATGGCTTCGTCGAACTTGGCGCCCTTGCGGACCTCGACGCTCGTCACGAGGCGGGCGCTGGCAAGCCGCACGAGGTCCCCGCGGTTGCCGCCCGTGTTCGTCTGTACCAGCCATGTGTCGAAGGCCGCGGACGCGTGGTAGTCGCCAAGCGCTGCTGCGATCGCGTCAATGAACGTGCTCTTGGCCGTTCCCGGTGGCCCAATCAGGAAGAAAAAGGCGCGTTCGAAGGCTGTCCCCTGAAGCGCGTAGCCGACGGCCCGCTGAAGGTAGCCCGCGAGCTCCGCGTCTCCGCCCGTCGCGTCGGTCAAGAAGCGGTCCCAGAGCTCCGAGCGCGCGGCGCTGTCGTACTGCACCGGTGCAAGCCGCGTGATCAGGTCCTCGCGGCGATGCGGGCCGAGCTTGCCGGTTTTGAGGTCGACCGTGCCGTTTTGCACATTCAACTTCCACGGGTCCGCGTCGAGTTGATTCGGTAGGACCGCGATGTCCTTCTCCGATTGCGCAAGCATGATCATCGCAGCGACTCGGCTCGCTTTTTCCGAGTCGCCCGCGTGCTTGGCGATCGCCTTTCGGATGTCGTCGACGCGACATGCAGCGGCCTCTTCGTAGATCGCGCGCACGGTACTCTTCGCCCTGCGATTGATCTCGCCCGTCTCGTCGAGGAGCCAGCGTTGCCCCTCCCAGATGAGCCAACGCTTGCGCGGCGGGCAGTACCGAATCTGGCCGCGAAAACGAGTTACGAGGCGTTCCGCATTGCCGAGGTCAGTGCATTTGAAGGCGCCAGGGGCGAGGGCCACGCCCTCGGCGCCATCGCGCTTCTTGGGCTTGCCGTTTTCGCGCTGTTGTTCGTTCATCCTGAATTTCCCATGAAGAACTCGCGAAGGCGCAGCTTGGCGCCATCGACCGTGATCGCGCCCACACGCAGTTCCGCGTCGAGCTGTTGCATCGTTCGAATGAGCTCGCGCTCAAGCCAGCGGGCCATGATGGTGTTCACGTGCTCGCGCAGCCGCGGTGCGCTTGCGAACGGCGTCCCGTCCCGAATGATTGTCAGCTCCTCCAACACGGGTCCGCGAGTCTCTAGCGCGTCGGTGATAGCTTGCAGATCGCGCTCACTGCTTGCAGCAAGCGCCGCAAACAAGTGCTGGTTGAAGGTCGAGTAGAAGTGCCGCGTCTCGAGTGGCGCGAGTGCCTCGATCGTCGTGTGCTCACAGAGCAGGGCCGACAGCACGTCTTGCTCAGCGTCGTAATCATGCGGGCCCGCTGGCTTCACGTCCTCGCGCGGGAGCGTCAACGCCACACCGCGCATCTCGTGCGCCACGACGCGGCAGAGCGCTCGCTTCAAACCCTCGAAGAAGTCGCGATTGGGCGCGTTCATGCCGCGCGCTCCTTGGCCTGCTTGGCCACGCGGAGCAGCATGCGCTCGACCACCAAAGCAGCATTGCGCGCGTCGCCGCACATCCAGATCGGTATTTGCCAATCGCTGGAGGCTTTGATCAGCGTGCCGAGCACGGACAGCGGGTTGATTTCGCTGCGGTAGCTTTTGGTAAGCACGCCATCAAGGTCGGCCTCGATGATCAGCGCGCGCACCGGGTAGCCGCGCAACCTCTCAAGCTGCTCGAGGAAGCGCTCGCGATCGGCGCCGCAACAAGTGGCGAGCTCGCCCAGCCGCTTGCGCTCCAGCGCCACCGTCTCAGTGCAGCCCCGGATCGAATAGTCGCCGACGGGAAGGGTCACGACCTCGACCTCGACGGCGGGCGAGAAGCGCAACGGCGCCTGCTCGCGTGAGTCGACCAGAACGACTGGTTTCACTCGCACGCTTGCCCGCACGCGTTGTGCGCTGCGCGCCGCTGATCGGCGTTGTACAGGATTGCGGCGCCGACGCTGAAGCCACTGTGGCAGACAGCACAGCGCCCAGCGAACTTCGCCGGTATTGGACGTCCTTGAAACGCCGGCTTTTCGCTGGGCGCTACGGCCTCAGAAGTGTGCGCCCGCGCAATCGGCTCGCAGATGGTGAGGAAGATTTTCCCTTCGCACAAAGCCATATCGCGCAGCAGTTCCAGCCCCGCTTCGGCGTCGTTCCGGAGCACGGCAAGCGCGCAGCGATTCCAAAACGAATTGACGAGCACGTCTTCGGGAAGAGCGTGTGCACTCATCGGCCGTCGCCTTTGCGCAGCCACTCGAGCACGCGCTCGGCTTCGAATCGTGGCGAGTCGCCGACGCGCAGGTGCGGCGCCCCGTCGCGCGTCAGGCGATCGACGGTCGGCAGCGACACGTCGAGGAGTGCGGCCAGCCCGCGGCGATCAAGGAGGCGCGGGGTGTCTCGCGCTTCGAGCGCCCCCGCAATCGTCTCCGCTACGTGGCTTTTGAGCTCGTCGGCGACGGCTCGGGCGATCTCGGCGACGAACGCTCCGGCGGCAGAGGGAGCCCCAAGGCCTGGGCTGCTGCCGCCACTCGCTGCCGGGAGTAGTCGCTCCCGCCGCCCTGGTACACCCGGTGCACTGTGCGCGGGTTGGCGACGATGCTGGCCGCGATCCGGACTCGGTCGTATGCGTTGATCATGTTTACCCTCGCTGACTTTTGTCTCCACGCCCTTCAGGCGGGGCGCACTCGCCGGGCGTAGCTGAGGAGTGGGGATCAGCCAGGCGAATCAGCTCCTCTAGCGCCGTTTCCCAGTTTACGAGCTTCTTCTTGGTCCCGCCGCGTCCGAGCGTCGACCGCTGCAGCGCGGCCTGTATGCGCGCTGCCGTCAACGTCGGCGGCACGTGTCCCTGGACTTCCAGCCACTTGCGGATCGTGACTCCGCTGGAGCCGCAGGGCACTCCCAGCAGCTCGATCTGGTCGCTGTTCCACTCCTTTACGTGCTTGTCGTCGTGTCGGTCGCGTAGGGCGTTGCGAAGCGCGATCCGCAATCGCCGTTTCCACTCGTCCCGCGAAGCTACGAGCCCCGTTGCCTCGTACATCCCTCGCACTCGCTCGAACGCCGCTCGAGAAATCTTGCCGGCGTGTGGCGCCAGCGCTGCCCCGAGCTCGCCAGGGAAGGAGGACGGATCGAAGCCTTTCAACGCTTCGTGGAGCACAAGCTGAAGCCTTTGCACGCGCTCGGCGTGCGCTACGTCAGGCAAAACGTAGTCCTTCGTGAGCAGGCGTTCGAGCTGCCTGGTCGGCGGCTCCCCGTCGGGCGACTCCGGGGGTTTCCAGTGCGTCTCGCCTGGTACGATGACTCGGCCGTCGGGGTCCCGTTCGACCCGGGCACGGGACTTCCTTGCCCTGAACTTCTCGCGCTCGCGGTCGGTTGCCTTCTTGTCTACGTGCCGTTTCGCGGGATCGCTGAGACCGCCTCGAAGCTCCTCAGGGGGCAGCAGTCTGCCGTTCTGCCGAAGCCACTCCCGCACTTCGGCGTCGGCCTTCGCCGAAAACGCTTTCAGCGTCCGGCCTGCGGGCTTCACTTTTTTGGGCAAGGGTCCTCTCTCCACCGACTACCCCGCCGGAAGTTCCCGCGGGGCGCTCGACCTTATCCGGGTCAGCAGGCGTCCGCGACCACGAGGGCGGCGGCAATCGAGTCAGCGAGGCTGCGTAGGTAGGCTGCGAGCGCGAAATCAGCTGCGATCGCGTGCGCCTGACAACCGAGCACGGAAACTGTGCATGGCATCGACAAGCGCGGAAAAGCCTGGTCATCAGAAGGGGAGGGCGCGAACACGCTGCCCCTTGTTTTTGGCCGCAGGATTACTCTGAGCCTGGATTCATAAGCGCGTTGTCCCCGGTTCAAGTCCGGGCTTCGGCACCGCATAAAACCCGGCCTAAATCGTCAAGATCGGCCGGGTTTTCTTGCGTTTGGGCGCCAAGCCGAACCGTTTGAAAAATCGCGGTAACTTGTGGCAGGTCATGGGTGGATTGCCCCCGCAGCTGCTGGCGCGCGCCACCACGGAGCGCGTGCCACGAAACGCCACCGTAGAACCGGTCGCCTGGAGGCCATTCAAAACGGTCACTGTAGAACAGCAATTCCGGAGACCATTCAAAACAGTTACTGTGGAGCCAACTCCCAGATATGAGTTTTTTCTTCACTCCCAGATATGCTGCACTAGGCTCTCAGCGTGTTAGATTAGCTTAAGCTAACGATGTCCCGGAACCCCGCCCGAACTCCTTCTGCGGCGCCTTCTGAGCCCGTGCATCCGGCTTTGGCCGCGCTTGCAAAGCTTTCGGAGAGGCCCTTCGAGGAGCTGGCGCCTTGGGATGAGCGCGAGATCGACGCAGGTTGGGGTGAGGTTGATGTCGGCGATGTGGACCCAGAGTTTGGGCTCGTGCCGTTAGCTGAAGTGCGAAAGCGCTGGCTTTCGAAACCGTGAAAACGGCCGAGAGGCCGAATCTGGCCCGACGGGCCTCTAGCGCGTTGCCGAATCCCCGAATAGATGTTCAGGGGTCATGGCCCCGCTCCGCGTCCTTTTTCTACCTCGCGCCGAGAAGCAGGGTCACGCATTGGACCGTTCCGTGCGCGAGCGGGTGCTCGACGCGATTGATCGCTTTGCGTTGACCGGCGCCGGAGACGTCTTGCCGCTCAAGGGTCGGCCAGGAAGCTTTCGGCTTCGTGCTGGAGACTACCGCGTGATCTTTGAATTACGCGGCGTCGATCTTGTCGTAACGATGATCGGCCATCGGCGAGAAGTATACGACTGACCGTGCTCTAGAGAAGTTGATGCAGCAACGGCGCAGCATGCGACCACGCCCCTGCAAGAGCCGCGAGGGTACTCGCGATCTGCTTTAGCGCGCCGAGAATCGAATCGCTTGCGCGTGTGAACGGCACCGTATGCAAATGCAGACCCGTAGGTCTTCGTCCTCGTCGGCAAGCATCTCACGGAACCTTGCTGTAGTCGATGATCGTCCAGTTGCCGGCCAGACGTTTGATGCGATAGGACATAGGCAACCCGCGAGCTCGGTGCCCGAACCCGCGCCGCCTCTACCGCCCGGAGCGCCGCGATCAAGCCGTCGAGGGTGGCGACGCGCGCGCGAGCCGGTTGGCGCACGCTGCGCGGCGGCTCGCTCTCGAGGTCGAAAGGCGGGCTCACGGGTACGCCGATCCTGGGTCGAGCACGTAGCTCGGGATCGGCTTCTTCGTGAGCTGCAGAAACGCCGTCGGGACGCGTGACCGGTCAACGTGTTTCTTCCACGGGACTCGTAACCGTGCAAAGACGCGTAACTTTGTCTGTGCCGATTCTTGATCGAGCCAAATTCAGCCCTTCTGGAGCTACAAGCTCACGTTTTCGTTGGGTGAGGTGGCAGTGCGGCGTTCTGCCACCTAGCAATCGTAGATCGGCGCCTTAGTGTTTATCGCTCGCTGACCATGTTCAGCGTAATGCCGAAAGGGTACGCGATGAATGCTGTCTACGGGCTGCATCGAAGGGCGCGAGACCGGACGCGGATCAGGGCGCACGAGCCGCCGGAGATGAGGTACCGGGCGACGAGCCTCAGCTGTGCCGAGGCGGAGCCTTGTACAGCTATGAATGCGGTCGGGACCAACGCGGACGCCTTGCGGCAATACCTGTGCGAAGCCCGACTTGCCTGATCGGCGAAAACCATGACCGACACCGTTTTTTCGATTGAGGCTGTGCGCGAACTTGCCGAGACACTGCCGCTCATCGCGACCGTGCAGCGTGGAGCCGTGCGCTCGACCGTCGGTCTTTCGCTCGGCGAGCGGGCGACACCGTACTCCGCGGGACCAGTCAAGATCCGCCCTTCCGTCTCGCTCCTCATCAAAGCCGGCGACTGGCGAGACATGCGAGCTTGGGAATTTCTTGGGACTGTCGGAGTTAGCGACATCGACGGACCCAGTCGAGTGACTCTCGAAGCCGGCATCGCGAAGGCTCTGGGAGCCCAGGACGTGGACATTCTGCAAGCGGTTGGAGGCGCTGCGAAGATTCACGCTTATTGGACGAGCGCGCCCAAGAAGAGCTGAACGTTCCAGCAGAAAACGGCTCTCGGCGTATGCGTTTATCGTACGGCGGGCCGAAACCCCGTGAGCGCGTGTTGACGCCGCCGCTCCTCGCGCTCACGAGTCAGCGTGCTCACTTGGGATCCGGGCGACGAGGTTTGGACCGCCGTGGATGCCCGCTGAAAACGCGCGTGATTTCATTGACCGACGTGCCACTTGTCGGGCACGCACGTTGCTCACACCGTTGCCAAGCATGTTCGCAATTTCAAATTCCCGCACGAAGTCAGCACTTCTCGAGCCATCTCGCATTGGACGAATGTGCCGCCCCCGCACCTTGTGTTCAGCCTGCGCCACTTTCGTGATGCTTGGATTCGGTGCCAGCCGGCCGGCAGAAGCCCAAGAACGTGGCGCGATTGGCGTGGAGCTCAGCGCGGGCCTTGGCGCGGTGCCACGCACTTCTGACAACGTCTATCAGCCGAACGTCATGCTCAGGGACGGCTTGAGCGTTTGGTACCGTCTGATGCCTGCGCTCGCGATCGGCTTGAACGTTGGCGCGATGCAAAATGGGCAGTTGGACGGCGTGAACTTCAGCCGAGACACGTTCGTTGCCAGCGGGAAGGTAGTCGAAACGTTCGCAGAGGGCAGGCTGTTCCCGACTTCGTTTGTCGGAGCTTTCGGCCGAGTTTCGGCCGGCCTGGCGTCCCTTGATTTGGTCCCGACGTTTGTTCCAGGGCCGTCGCATGAGGAAGCAGCGGACGAACCGATTCTGGAGCTAGAAGGCGGTCCCGAGCTAAGGATCTTCTTCTCGCCGCCCAGCGCACGACCCCGGTCCGATCTGCTCTTGCGCGTGCGTGGCACCGTCACGGCGATGCCCGCAGCGACATTCCTCGGCTACGGCCTCGCTCTGGGGTTCGAGGGGTGAACGAGGCGCGGGGTTCGGACCCAGGGTGACAGATGCAGACGTCGGAGTGTCGCGCTAGACCGTTCCAGTGTTCCAGTGACGGGTTGCCAACGGGCAGTGCAGAGCTACTGTGCCGGAATGAAGGGATGTCTTGTTTGGGGGATCCTCGTTTGCGCATGCTCTGGAACTGCAACGCAAACGGGTAGTGGGGTAGCCGGCAACGCAGGGGCGTCGGGCGCCGCTGCCGGGATTGGCGGAGGGGCACTAGCGGAGGGCGGAGCGAGCGCCCAAGGCGGGGGTGCAGGCGCGCTGCCTGGGAAAGGCGCGATCACCCTGCAGGTTGGTGGGCCTTCGTCGACCTGCCCCGTGCCCGGCAACATCTATCCGGTGGGCAAGCTGAAGACCGACCCCTCTGACCCCACCGGCAAGCGCAAGATCGCGCTGGCTCCATCCGAAACGGATCCCGGTCAGAGCGTAGTGGACGGTGACAGCGGCACCAACGTCAGCTGTTCAGTGCGCGGCAAGGGCCCGTACACGTTCTCGGGCACCCTGCACGCAACCTCCGCTGACCAAGGAGAAGATCCGATCACCGTCACGTTCAGCAACGGCGTCGTCAACGCCGACAAGACAACGGGCACTGTTGACGTGCAAGTTTTCACGCCGCAGCTCGACGCCACCTTCAGCAGCGGCAGTACGCCGTGCACCGTCATCGTCATCAATAGCCAGATCAAGGGCGGCAGTATCTGGGCTGAATTCTCGTGTCCCAGTCTGACGCAGCCGCCGTCCGGCGAGTGCAGCTCCGGCGTCGCACCGAGCGTCAGCACCTTTGTGTTCGAGAATTGCGACGGCTCCTGATCGAGGGCGCGGCGGTACGGCACCTCGACATCCTCGAACAGTGCATACCGACGACGGAGCGTCGCCTCCCCAGCTGGCGTTGCCGTGCAAAGTTGGTGGACCGATCGGAGGGGCAAACGTTCTCGAATGTTACGATTGGGCGGGCAACACGGCGCTCTCAGTCCTCATTCCATTTGGAAACCTCGCTAGCATGCTGAACCGACCTGTTCAGCTCGCCTCGTTTCCGCCGGCAACGTCACCGGCCAGCGGGGGCCTGATCGGCACGGTGGTATTTACTCAGGTCGACCCAGTCGGACGCGCATTTGTTGCGCAGCTCATCGGAGGAAAACTCGGCGACTGCACGATACCACCTGCGCCCTTTTGGGCGGTGGCGGCTCGTGTACCGGAAGGTCTATGATCTCGACCGCGGAGTGGGTTCACTTGAGCAGTGAGCCCCTCACGCGTCGGCGTAGCGCACCGGCTCAGATTCGGCCCTCAAGCTGAAGCCCCACCATTAGCCAACCGAAATGGGAGAAAGCGTCTCTTACCTGCAGGCCGATTGCGAAGCGCCGAACAGCGAGGTTCACGCCGAGCCGCCCTTCTGTGCTCCAGGGCGACCGTGGGCCGTAGTCGCCGCTCGCGTTGAAGAGCCTCAGCTCACCGAGCTGAAGGTACGGATCGAAGGAATATTTCAGCGGGTGCCAGGAGGCGTTGAGCTCGAGCGCCTGCGCGTTCATCGGCGAGTAATTGTCGGTGTTAGAGGCGGACAAGTCGAGGAAAGAAACGCCAATTCCGAGTCCGAGCGGGGGCAGTACGTTTGCTCGAACATAGCCCTCCACGATCGACCCGAACCCCCCGGTCAGCCCAGCAGGACCCGTTGCGAGCGCAACGCCAAACGCAAGTAGATACCTGCGCGAGGCTAAGTCCTGGTCGGGGCTAGAATCCGCTCCCGCGCCTTTGTTGCCTGTGGCGGCAGTGGACTCCGCGGGGCCCTGCGTCTGAGCACGCGGTTCGCTCGGATCAGCCGGCGGAGACTCAGCGGCGAGCGTTGCTGCCCGGGGAAGCGCCCACGCGACTTGTGAAACGGCCACCACAGTGACGCTGAAGAGTAACGCGGGGAACGAGCCGGGCCCGCGACTTCGGCGCCGGCGAGAGAAACTGTAAGCCATGTCCCCCCTCTAGCAGCATTCGCGCCAAGGTCATTTGGCGACCAGATGCCTCTGGAGCGTGCAGGTGCGCTGTCATCAACCTTTAGAGTTATACTCGCCCGCGAGCGCGCTCGAGCTGTTCTAGGGGCCAGCGCCGGCGCCACCCGATGCGCGCGAATCATCCCAGTGGTACCCGTTAGGGCTCGCGCTCTGAGCGAAGCTTGTCGCGCCGCGCGCGCTTGCTGTATCGTTTGCATGCATGCAGGGTCTGCGAGCACACGCCTATGACGTATGAATTCCACATCACGCAGGCGCCCGAGCGCACGTTGCTGGCCGTACACGCGGAAGTTCACAGCGGCCCCGAGCTCGTGAGCGCGATCAAGGGAGGCCTCGATCAGGTGTGGGCCTATCTGAAGGCGAACGGTGGCAAGGCCGGACACAACGTCGTCGTGTACCGCACGTTCGAGCCCGGCCGCATGACCATCGACTCCGGCGTCCAAGTCGACGCGCCACTCCCGGGGAACGGCACGGTCGTGCCCGTGACCACTCCCGGCGGCACGGTCGTCGCTACCGTGCACGTCGGCCCCTACAACAAGCTCGGCGACGCCAGCTCCGCGCTACACCAATTCTGCCGGATGCACGACCACCCGATCAGCGGCCCGACCTGGGAAGAGTACGGAGACTGGACGGACGATCCGAGCAAGCTCCGCACCGACGTGTTCGTGCTCGTGGCGAAGTGACGAGCGCGCGCGTCGCGTTTAGGATGCCGGTGACGCGGTTCGTTGGAACGTGCAGAGCGGCTGCCAGCGCATTGGCTGACATACCAAGCTCGTCGAGCTGCTCGCGGAGTACCTCGCCTGGTGAGACGGGCCGCATCTTGTACCTTGCCATGATGTTCTCTTTCAAACGCAACAGATGCGCGCCGAAGAGGGTGTTGCTTACGTGACGAAGGTTTTGCCGCGAAGGCGACGGCGCGGTCGGCTGCTCTGCCACCAGGTAGCTCGCGTAGACGCAGCGCGAACCCGCCCGCCTCGGCGCGGTCAGCAAGGCGTCCCACGTCGATCGCTTGGCGCGTGCGACTTCTCGCACACTGTGCGCTCGACCCATTTATCGCTGGAAAGAAGCACTCGCGCGCGAGGTGCCGCGTTGTGCGCGAGACTGAGTGCGCCGACGCGCTAGGAAGTGCGCAAAATTCGGCTACAATAATTGAGTGTTTTTGCCGATACTTGCCGTGCGCGAGCGCAAGTTCGGAAAGCCTCGTAACGAACAGCCGAATTGCCGGAGACAAACACCACTCGGTGACGGCAGACGCGGCACCTGATCTCTTGGTGCGCGGCACGACATTCTCTGAATCAAACCCCGATTTGCTGGAGACCCCATGCGCAAAGTTACTGACCCTTCGAAGCAGAGTCTGCCGCGTTCCGTGCGCATGAAGAATTCCGCTCTGCTCGCCGCTGTATTGCCGGTGTTGTGCGGTGCGCTCGGTTGTGGCGGTAGCGCCAGCGCCTCGCAGGTTCAGGGCGGCGCGGGCACGACGTTCACGCCCGTCACAATGAGCCCGAGCATCGACCCGATGATGGGCGGCAACGCCGGGAGCTCGAGCGGCACGGGTGGCACGGGCAGCGCGACGGATCCGGGCTCGTACATGCTGCCCGCTGGTTTCACGCCGGCCACGTTGGGTGGCTTCAAGCTCGGAGCGGCAGAAGACCCAACGATGATGACCGCCGCCGCAGGCGCTTCGACAGGCACAGGCAGCTGCGGCACGCAGATCCTCGGTGTCGTGCGCGACTTCAAGGGCATCAACGAGCCCATGGGGCACCCTGACTTCGAGCACTTCTCGGGCGGTGTCCCTTCGCCGGGCATCGTGAACGCGGACCTCGGCAGCGATCAGAAGCCTGTGTATTCGGCAACAGGTGCATTCACCGATCCGATGAACGGTCAGCAAACCACGACCAAGGCGAACTTCGACCAGTGGTACCGAGCCACGCCGAACGTGAACAAGCCGTACATCGTGTACTTCTACTTCCAGCCGAACGCTGGCGTGCTCACTTTCCAGAGCACCGCCTTCTTTCCGCTGGATGGCGCGGGCTGGGGCAACACCTGCAACGAGCCCGACGCGGACTCGACCGGGAAGAAGCCAACGTGTCCGAAGTCGGACCATAACTTCGGCTTCACCACCGAGGTGCACACGAAGTTCAACTACAAGGGCGGCGAGACCTTCTCGTTCACGGGCGACGACGACCTGTGGGTGTTCATCAACAACAAGCTCGCGATCGACCTGGGCGGGTTACATCCGCAAGCTAGCCTTTCGGTTTCGCTCGATGCGGTCGCGGCCAAGCTCGGCATCAAGGTGGGCAACGCGTACAACTTGGATTTGTTCCACGCCGAGCGTCACACCAACGCGTCGAACTTCCGCGTCGACACCAATCTCGAATTCACCAACTGCGGTACGATCATCGAAGAGCCGCCAGTCAGGTAGCCGCGCTGCGGGCGCGGTCCACGCGGGCCGCGCCGCCGAGTGCCCCTCGAGCTAGAGGCACTGGTTTTCGCGCAGCCCGCGGCACGCCGCCGGCTAGTTGTTGCCGAACAGATCCTGAATCTTCGAGTCGAGCGCGATCGCGATCTTGTACAAGCTGGAGATCGACGGGCTCGATTCAGCGCGTTCGATCTGCGACAAGAGGGAGATGCTGAGCCCCGTGCGCCGGCTCATCTGCTTGAGCGTGAGCTCTTTCTCTTTGCGCATGGTTCGGATCGTGTCGCCGATGATCTTGTGCAGCTGCTCTTCGGGAGTGCGCGCGAGACCCTTCTTCTTCATCACGCGCGCGAGCACCTCTCGGAACTCGTCCACGTTGAACGGCTTCTTGATGTAGTCGACAGCGTCGAGCTTCATCGAGGCGACTGCGGAATCCAGGTTCGGGTGCGCCGTGAAAATGATGACCGCAATGTCGCTGTCGATGGCCCGGATCTTTTTCAAGACCTCGATGCCGTCGAGCTTGGGCATCATCAAGTCGAGGATCATCACGTGGTAATCACCTTGACGAATCTCGTCTTCGACAAGCGTGGAATCGCCAATGGTCTTGACGATGAAGCCATCCTTTTCGAGTAGCGACTGCATGAAGTCGCGGATCTCTTTGTCATCATCCACGATTAGGATTCGGACGCTCGGTACTTCGATGGGCAAGGCTCGCTCCTCTGGCTGTTCCCGGGGGGTTGCAGTGACACTACAATAGCAATCTGTTTACCACGTTACTAGATTTTTGTTTGCCTCAGATTCGGCGAGGCAGTGCCAGTTTAGTTAGCGATAACAGCAGGTTGCGAACACCGTCGTCGAGCGACGCTCGAAAAAAAAGCGCCACGCCGGACTCCGAAACGGGGAATCAGCCGCTGAGCGCTGACCTGTTGCCGGCGCCAGAGAGCTTGGGCGCGCAACTCGGCGCGAGCGCGACGAGCTACGCGAAGTGCGCGAAGTGCGCGATTGCGTACAACGACACTGCTCACGATTGGTCACATCTCGATCGGGGTGGGGTTTTTGCCTTCGTGAGTGTGGGCGGCTTGCCAGGATCATGGCTTGAGACTCGCGCGAGCGCTGGGGACGGTCTCGTGCCCTCGCGTCGGAGCCGATCTACGTCGGCCTTCCCTCAAGATTGGTCACAGTGCGCCAGGGTGGGTTTCTTGCCTTCGTGAGTGTGGGCGGCTTGCCAGGATCATGGCTTGAGACTCGCGCGAGCGCTGGGGACGGTCTCGTGTCCTCGCGTGGGAGCCGATCCACGTCGGCCTTCCGACGTGGATCGAGGTGCTCGCGGGCAGCCTAGACGCTGCAGAAGCGCGTCCTATGTAAAACTTTTGCATCTGGGGCGAGCGCGGAAACGCCCCGACCCATCATCGCGAAGGAGAGCGCGCCGCGACCCACTGTGACCAATCTTGAGGGCCTTCCGACGTAGATCGAGGTTCTCGCAGGCAGCCTAGAGGCTGCAGAAGCGCGTCAGATGCAAAACTTTTGCATCTGGGTTCTCGGGCTTGGCTACGGGGCGCGGCCAACGAACGACAGGTTCAGGCCTTGGCCCTGATGCGGGCCGCCTTCAACGGTCAGTCCGTCGTTCTCGAAGGTGCCGGAGGCGAGCTTCAACGTTACTGGCTCGCTGGATGAGGTCAGCCTCTTCCAGTCAGCTGCGCTGGGCGTGAAGCTCGAAGCAGTAGTGACGATGCGCAGGAACTTCGGAGCGCTGGGCGTGCTGAACACGAGCAGAAAGGCGACACCCGTGAACCCGCTCGGTGCGTTCAACGTGCCAGCGGCGCCGGCTGCGTCCGCTGAGCGTACGGGGTCGGCATGCCAGACGAACGTGAACGGGGTGCTGGCGGGCAACGCGACGTCCGTGCTCGCGTCGGAGGCGACGGTCGGCGGCGCTAGGAACACACCGCCGGCCCACCCCCAATCATCCGCCTCGTAGCTCAGGAGCTGCGTGACTACGGCGTCACTCGGATCACCCTCGCGGAGCACGCCTGCGGTCAGAGAATTGCTCGGCCCTTCCATGCTGGACGAGCACGCCGGCAAGTGCGCCAGCGCTGAGGCCGAAGCCAACGCGACGACCAACGCTGTACTGGGCAAGCGGAAGGGCGGCATGGTCCGAGGGTCAGAAGCCTAGCGCAGTCTTCGAGCCATGCGACTGAGATACGAGGGCG
>DATCFJ010000315.1:0-6235 GCA_036509605.1 Polyangiaceae bacterium
TGGCGGCACTATCGGGCCGGTTTACGGCGCGCCCGCCGGTGGTGACCTCGGCTTCTCCGGGGCCGATACCGGCGGCGCGGGTCGCGGCGGCGGCGCGGTCCCCGTGTACGGCGCAGCGCCCTGAGGGCAGGGCGCGGAGGCCGGACGGCCGCACTTGGCCATTGTCAAAGTGCCGAGTCTTGCTATGAGTGCGCGGAACAAATCCGCCCCTTAGAAAAGAGAACGACATGGCTCTCGAGCGCACCCTCTGCATCATCAAACCGGACGCCGTCGAAAAGCGTAGGCAAGGCGCCATCTTGCAGCGCCTCCAAGAAGAGGGCTTCAAGATCATCGGCTTGCGCCAAACGCAGTTGGCGCGCCAGACCGCGGAAGGCTTCTATGCCATCCATCGCGAGCGGCCGTTCTTCGGCGAGCTGTGCACGTTCATGACGCGTGGACCTGTTGTGGTGATCGCGCTCGAGCGTGACAACGCCGTGCAACACCTGCGCAACGTGATCGGGGCGACCGATCCGGCGAAAGCAACCGAGGGCACCATCCGTAAGCAATTCGGCAGCAACGTCGGCGAAAACGCAGTCCACGGCTCTGATTCGCCTGAAAACGGCCAAATCGAGACGGCCTATTATTTCCAGGGCGCGGAGCTACTCTGACTCGCCGGCGCCGGCGGCCGCGCCGGCCGCCGCCGCGAGCAGCAGTCTCAAGCGTGCCGCACCGAACGACCTTCTCACCGCGGCGGTGGGAACTGGTCTAGCCTAGCGTGCCTATGCCGAGCGGGAAGCCGCCTCCAGAATCGCGCGCCGACCCGGTCGCTAGCGCTGAGCTTGATGCCGCGCGCGGTACGTTGCGCGAGGCACTGAGCGCACTGCGCAATTTCGCCGAGCTCTTGCATTCGGTTCGCGTGGGCTCGAAAGCGCTCGTTTCCGTGCTTCCCGACGTCGCGGCGGGCTGTGCGCCCATGCGCGACACGGTCGACGGCCTGCTCAGCGCCGTAGCAAGCCGCGCCGAGCTTAGCGAGGCGAGCAGCGCCCTTCAAAGCTATTTCGCACCGCGCCTCGCGCGTTTGGACCAGGAGCTGGCCTCGGCTGGGCTACGCCCGCTGAGCGCCAAGTCACGGCTCGGCCTCGAGCAAGTGATCACCAAGCTATCGCTCGAGCTCGACACCGCTCGAGGCCTGCTGGATCTGCTGGTCGACGCGGTGTCCAATCGCTCGCTGCGTGTCGACCTCGCGGAGCTGGTGCAGCAAAGCTTTTCGGGCCCGCCGAGCGGCAGCTCCTGGAACCGCGAGCACATCGTCGCAACGATGAGCTTCGTGCAAGCGGGCGTCGAGGTCGAGCTCAACCCGCGCATCGTGACGGCGCTGTTCGGCCTGGGCGTCGAGCTCGTCGCGCAAGGCGGAGAGGGCACTCCGCACGTGCTGCTGGATCGCGATCCGTCGGGCGGCTACCAGGTAAACATCGAGCGGCGCAGCGCCCCGGAAGGCGACGACCTGGTGCTAGTTGCACGCGGAGTGATCGACCCGACGCTCACCTGCCTGAAGGCCGTCGCGCAGATTTCCGGAGTGTCTTTGGCCTGGGAGGAGAAAGCGGCAAGCTTGCATTTTGCTTTCCCTGAGCTTGCGACCCTGCGAGAGCGCGCGTATTGAGGCGGCATGTCCGCATCGGAGCTCCAGCCCCTCATCGAAGCCGCCTACGCGGATCGTTCGCTGCTCGCCAAAGACGAATACAAGGCCGCCGTTCTGCAAGTGCTCGCAGATCTCGACCAGGGTAAATTCCGAGTTGCAACCCAGGACGCGCCCGGTAAATGGACGACGCACGCCTGGTTGAAGCAAGCGGTGCTCCTCTACTTCGGTATCGCCAAGATGGAGCGCATGGAGGTCGGGCCCTTCGAGTTCTACGACAAGATCCCGCTGAAGAAGAACTTGGACAAAGCCGGAGTGCGCGTCGTGCCGCCCGGCACGGTTCGTTACGGCGCGTTCGTGGAGTCGGGCGCGATCGTCATGCCGGGCTACGTGAACATTGGCGCATACGTGGGCTCGGGCACGATGGTCGACACTTGGGCCACCGTGGGCTCCTGCGCGCAGGTCGGTAAGGATTGCCATTTGTCGGGCGGCGTCGGCCTTGGCGGCGTGCTCGAACCACCGGGGGCGCAGCCGGTGATCGTCGAGGACGGCTGCTTCATCGGCTCACGCGCAATCGTCGTCGAGGGCATGCTGGTCGAGCGCGAGGCCGTGATCGGCGCGGGCGTCGCGCTAACCGCCTCCACCGCCATCATCGACGTGACCGGACCAGAACCGGTCGAATACCGCGGCCGAGTGCCCGCGCGCAGCGTCGTCATCCCCGGCATGCGCACCAAGAAGTTCGCCGCGGGTGAATATCAAATCGGCTGCGCGCTGATCATCGGTCAACGCAAAGAGAGCACCGACAAGAAAACGAGCTTGAATTCGGCGCTCCGCGACTTCAACGTCTCGGTCTGATGTCTCTCGCCGAAACTCTGCTCTGGCTGTGTAAGATCAAGTCGCCGATCGGCGAAGAGCGCGAGCTCTGTGATCGCGTGACGGAGCGGCTGCAGCGCGTGCAGCTGGCTCTGCCGATTCGTCGCTACGGCGAATCGATCGTCGTACCGCTCACGCGCGGCAACGGCGGTCCGCACGTCGCGCTCGCAGGTCATTTGGACGTCGTGCGGACCGAGCACGACGGCGAGCCGCGGATCGAGGGCAACAAGCTGTACGGCGCGGGCGCCGCCGACATGAAGAGCGGGCTCGCTTTGATGCTCGACCTAGCCGAGGGTCCGAATCGCCCCGCGGTCGATCTGACGTTGGTTTTTTACGCCCGCGAAGAGGGCCCGTTTGCCGAAAACGAGCTCGGCCCGGTGCTCGATCAAGATCCGGAGCTGAGCCTTGTCGACGTTGCCGTAGCGCTCGAGCCGAGCGACAACAAGCTGCAACTCGGCTGCGGCGGTTCGCTACACGCGACAGCGCGTTTTCGCGGTCGAACCGCGCACAGCGCGCGCCCTTGGCAAGGCGAGAACGCGATTCAAAAGTCCGCCGGGTTCCTGGCCAAGCTCGCCGCCGAAGCGCCACGCTCGAACGTCATCGACGGGCTCGAGTGGCGCAGCGTGATCAGCGCCACGATGGCCAGCGGTGGTCGTGGTCGCAACGTGATCCCTGACGTTTTCGAGCTGAATCTGAATCATCGCTTCGCGCCCGGCACGAGTGCCGAAGCCGCACAAGGCTACGTGCGCGACCTGGTTGCAGGTGAAGCGGAGCTCGAGTTCACGGATGTGTCGCCGTCAGCTCCGCCGCTGCGCACGCACCCGCTCGTGCGCTTGCTGGCGGAGAGCGGAGTCGTCACGGTCGAGCCTAAGCAAGCGTGGACGGACGTGGCCCGCTTTGCGGGGCTCGGCATCCCAGCGGTCAACTTCGGCCCCGGCACTCAAGCTCAAGCCCATCAGAAGAACGAGTGGACCGAGCTGCCGCTGCTCGACGTCGGTCGAGACATCGTGCGCAGCTGGCTCGGTAAGGTCGCCGTTAGCGCGCGCTGATCTCTGGAAATCTCCAGCGATGCTGCATCAGTTTTAGTGAGCGAATATGTTTACGCTGGTGGCGGCGGAGTGAGCTGCCTGGCGGAGACAGCGCGAACCGCGCTTTCTAACGGCCAAATTCGGCTTGCTCGAATACCTAGCCCAGCTATCCGCCGAGCCGCAGTTTAGCGAGCGCGCGCTGCCCTAGCCGCTCCGCGTACAACGGGTGTGGTAACCTCGGCTCATGTCGAGGAGGCTACCTTTGTCGCTCGCGTTGCTCCTTTTCGCCGCAGCCTGTGGGGGCTCTGCGTCGCCCGCTGCGGATCCGAGCACAGCCTCGCCGCCGGGGGAAGCAACCACCACTCCCCAATCCCCACCGCCCTCTGACGAGGACGCGCCGAAGCCTGACGCCGAGAGCGCCAAACCTCAAAACGAAGAAGTCGTAGAGCCGACCTTCACGCCCGACATGTCCGTCGAAGACGCGATCAAAGCCATTCCGCAATCTGCCGAGCGCGTGAACGTCGATCAAGAAACGCTCAGCAAGCCACTGCAGGAAGAGTCGCTATACGACCCCTGCAAGCCTGGCGCCGCGCACTTCACCCTGCGCGTCGCCGTCTGGCGCGGCAAAGCCGTCGCCATCGACCTAAACACGACCCCCCAAAACCCCAAGCTCACCGAATGCCTCAAAGGCCGCATCCGCGACCTAACCTGGCCCGTAAAAGTCCCCTCGCTAAACACCGTCGAATACTCGATGTGATTCAGAGGCGCCGAGCACCCTCGCAAGAGTGAGCCTCTCGCGCCAGCAATCCAAGTACGAACTTGGGATTCACTTCTCGGACTTCCCAGCAATCATCGGCTGCGGACAGCTGATTTGCGGCCACAATTGTCCTGCTTTCAGACGCCAATTGCTGGGGCTCCCAACCTCGAGCGCACCACCCCCGAGCTTGAGATTCTCGCGCGGTCGGTGCCTTCGCGTCCGCGCCTTCCATGCAAAAGTCTTGCATTCGAAACAAGCGCCAAGAGGCGCCGCTTAGCCGTTCGCGCCAGCATCTGGCTCCGCTCTTATGGTTCTGAGCACGGCCAATCGGGAGATGACACTCGCGCGCAGCGTCACGCTTCCAGAAACGACAAATCAACCCACCCGATCCAACGGATCAAACGCAGCCTGAGTCATCTGTACTTGCTCTGACGTCTTCCCGAAGCGCCGCTCTTTGTGGCCGTAGTCGGCGATCGCGCTGGTTAGCGTCTCGGGCTTGAAATCGGGCCACATGATGGGCAGGAAGACGAGCTCCGCGTAGGCGGACTCGAACAGCAGAAAATCGCTGACGCGGGTTTCGCCACCGGTGCGGATCAGCAGATCTACATCTGGGAGCGAGTGCGTGGTCATCTGGCGGTGGAAGAAGGTTTCGTCGATTTCCTCCGGGAGGACTAGGCCGGCGCGGGCGCGGACGGCGAGTGAGCGGGCTGCTTCGACGATGTCTTGGCGGCCTCCGTAGGAGAGCGCGAGGGTCAGCGTCATGCGATCGCCGTCGCGCGTGTAGGCCATCAGCTCTTCGACGGCGTGGCGCGTGGACGTGGGCAGATCCTCCAGCGCGCCGATCACGTTCACGCGAATGCCGTTTTGACGTAGATCTGCGCGCTCTTGGCGGGCGAATTCGACGAGCAAGCGCATCAAGGCTTCGACTTCAGGACGCGGACGCGCCCAGTTGGCGACACTGAACGCGTACAAGGTGAGGTACTTCACGCCGACTCGAGTCGCGGTCTCGACTGCATCACGCACCGCGCGGGCGCCCTCGGCGTGTCCCTCAGCGCGCTCCAGCCCGCGGGCCTTGGCCCAGCGCCCGTTGCCATCCATGATGATCGCTACGTGCCGGGGGAGAAGCGAGGCGCCGTTCGTCCCGTTGTTGCCGCTGACCAAGAGAGACTCTCTTTCCGCTGCTCAGCTGAGGCTGCGCAACGCACTATGGAACTTCAAGGGAATGGCCGGCGGTCCGAATTGGCCAAGCTGCCGGCTTGACTACGTTTTCCCACAGGCACAGCCAAACGAGTGTGGAGCTTTCGTGGAGACCGGCAGCCGCGCGTTCAAGGCAATGATATTATTGAACTATCTTGTTCGCGGTGCCAATTCTTGGCGCGCGTCTTGGACGGTTTCGAGCAGTTGGCGGGCGGCGCTGCGACGCGCGGGCGGCAAGCTGACGTGAAAAACCACCTCTGGCGGTCCGGAGTTGAGCATCTCGACGTGCCCGCCGTGGGCCTCGGTGACTGCACGCACAATCGCCAGCCCGAGCCCCGTCCCGCCCTTGTCGGCACGCGTCGTCACGAAGCGCCGGAACAGACGCTCGCGCACGTGACGCGAGATCGCCCCTCGGCTGATCACGCGCAGGTTGACCCATTCATCGCTCCGCGACAGCTCGATGTCCACGCCTGACCCGGTGGCGCCGTGAGTCAGCCCATTTTCGATCAGATTGGTCAGTGCGCGCACAATCCATTGTTCGTCGCCGCGCACTCGCACGTCGCCGGAAGTGCGCAGAGCGACGCGCCGCTCGGTATCACCAAATGAGTCGATGGCGCGCCGCGTGAGCTCCGCCATGTCCACCGGAGTGAACGACTCGACACCGCGCGCCTCGATGCGCGCCAGGCTGAGCAACTCGCCCAGCAAGCGCTCGATCCGCGCGGTTGCCTCGCGGATGCGCGCTACGAAGCGCCGCGCCTCCACCGG
>DATCFJ010000316.1:0-9270 GCA_036509605.1 Polyangiaceae bacterium
TGGCAAGCCGCCCGCACTCACGAAGGACATCCCGTCATTTCGGCCTAATTGTGCCCAGTTGCGAAGGGCCGAGAGTGGGCAGTTTGGCTTTCTGAGGAGGACCGGGCGCCAACGATCGCTCGATCGTTGAGACCCCTACGAGCGGAAGAGACGAGACAGAACGAGTGGTTACTGCGACGTAGTTCGTCTGGGCAAAGTGAATTGCGGTGCAGCAAGGTCGACCGCGACGCCGAAGGCTGAGTGCTCTTCGGCGTGTTCGGTGACCATCAACAACCTCTCGAGCTCTCGCTGCACAGAAGCGGGAGGATCGCTCGCTCGCTGGCGCGAGCGCGATCAGTAGCTCTTGGCGAAGACTACGCGCATCGTGCTGGGTTCGCCGCAGACGATGCATGTGCCGGGTTCGTTGATGCGGGCGGCAGCTTTAGCTCCGGGGATGCCGTAGCTGGGTATGCAGCGGATGGTGACTTTGAGCTTGTCTTTGAGGGTGCTTTCGCACTTTGGTGAGTTGCACCAGTGGCTGAGCGCCAGGCCGCCGTGAATTTCGGGCTTGTTCGGGTTCTTCGGGGTGAAGAAGGCGTCGAAGGTGGCGCGGTCGTCGATGGCGTGGGTGTGGGTATCGCGTTCGGCGAGCGCGCGGGCGAACATGTCGTCTTGCATTTGCTTCAGCAGCTCGGGGATGCGCTTCGGCAGCTCGGCGAACGGGATCGATTGCTTGCCCGCCGCGCCGAGATCACGACGCGAGACCATCGCGGTGCCTGCGGCGAGATCGCGCGGGCCGACTTCGATGCGCAGTGGGACGCCCTTTTTGATCCACTCCCAGCTCTTGTCGCCGCCGCTGTTGTCTCGGCGATCGACCTCGACCTCGATGCGGCGGTCCGCGAAGGTTTCGGCCTTCAGCGCTCGCGCCGTTTCGTCGATGATCGCCGAGATCGCGTCTTTCGTGTCGTCACCGCGGTACACCGGCCAGATCACGACGTGCGCGGGCGCGATGCGCGGCGGCAGCACGAGGCCGTCGTCGTCGGAGTGAGTCATGATCAGCCCTCCGACGAGCCGCGTCGAAACGCCCCACGACGTAGTCCACGCGAATTGCTGCGTGCCCGTCGCATCCAAGAATTTGATGCCGCTCGCCTCCGCGAATTTTTGCCCCAAAAAGTGCGAGGTTCCGGCTTGCAGCGCCTTGCGATCTTGCATCAAGGCTTCAATCGCGAAGGTATCGACGGCGCCAGGGAAGCGCTCGCTCGCGGTCTTGGGACCGCGGATCACGGGGATGGCCATGTATTCTTCGGCGAACACCGAATACACGTCGAGCATCTTCAGAGTCTCTTCGCGCGCTTCGGCCTCTGTCGCGTGCGCGGTATGGCCCTCTTGCCAAAGGAACTCGGTGGTGCGCAAAAACAGCCGCGTGCGCAGCTCCCAGCGCACGACATTCGCCCACTGATTGATGAGCAACGGCAGATCGCGATAGCTCTTCACCCATTGCGCGAACGAAGCGCCGATGATCGTCTCCGACGTCGGCCGCACGATCAGCGGCTCTTCGAGCTGCGCTTTCGGATCCGGAATCAGCCCGCCATCAGGACCCGCAATCAGACGGTGATGCGTGACGACCGCGCACTCCTTGGCGAAGCCCTCGACGTGCTCCGCTTCCTTCTCCAGGAACGACTTCGGGATGAACAGCGGGAAGTAGGCGTTCTTATGCCCGGTGTCCTTGAACATGCGATCGAGCACGCGCTCGATGTTCTCCCAGATCGCATAGCCCCACGGTTTGATCACCATGCAGCCGCGGACCGCGGAGTTCTCCGCGAGGTCCGCCGCACGGACGACCTGTTGGTACCACTCAGCGTAGTCTTGAGCGCGAGTCGGCTGAATCGCGGTGCGCGGGGCTTTTTGATTCATGATGCCGGCCCGTCGTAATCAACACCGCGTAGCGGCGCAAGATCAGCGGGTTTCGGCACTCAATCAGCGCCGAATCAGAGCTTGCCGTTGAGCGGATCGTACGCGCTGCCGCCGCTCTTGAAGCCACCGCCGACCGATGCCCCTTTGCCGTGGCGCGCGACGCTGGTCTGGGCCGAAGCCGCGCGAGCCTTCACCTTGGCCGCGTGCTTGGTCTGATGAACCTTGTCTTGCGCAAGCAAGGCTTGCTTCATGTCGTCGCTCAGCCCTGGCGCGGCCGACGGAGCGTCGCTCGCTGCGGGCGTCGGCGCGGCAGCCACTGCGGCAACCGGCGCCGGTGCGACCGGTGCGACCGGCGCGGCCGCCGGCTCGCTGGGCTTGGTCTGGATGTTGTCCAGCGTGAGCGAGGCTTGCGCCTTGTTCCCGGCCGACTCGAGCGCCGCCATGCTGGGCACGCTCAAACCGAGCGAACGAGCGCCGCCGCCAAGCGCAAACGCAGCGCCGCCGCCGATCAGCGTCAGCGCTGCGGCCGCGAACAGCACGCGACCCCAGCGGCGCTTGGGACGCAGCGCCATGTCGTCGAGATCGTAGTCGATGTTGCTGCTGACTGGAGCATAGCTGAGCGGGTTCGACGTAACGACCGGCGCCACCGTGTTCTGAAAGCGGTGCTGCGCCGGCTCGGTGTTCATTACTGGACGACGCTCTGGCATCGGCGGGCGCGTCTCAACGCCTTCAACGCGACGCTGCGGCATCGGCGGACGACGCTCGGCGACAACGACGGGCTCCGGTTCCGGCTCGTCACCCAGCCCGGCAACCTCTGCGAGTGTGAGCCACTGGTCGTCACCTTCACGGCAAACGAACGTGTTCTCATGGATGCGACCGGCCTCGAACGCGGCCTGCAGCCCGTCGAGTGTCATGAGCTCCACTTCGCGCGAGTCGAATTGCGCGTAGAAGCGGTCTTCGGTTTCCTCGTTGGCCATTTCGTCGTGATTGCTCATCGCGCCTTACGGTACCTGAGGGAATGTAGGTCGGCCATCGCTCTCGAACGCGCGGTCTAAATCTGATCCGCACTTAGAGCGGATTAATTCATGCTCAGTGAAGGTGACGCTGGAATGTTCCGCCAGATCGCTATTTCTCTAGAAATCGAGCAATAAGGCAAGATTACTTACTAGGCGACTTGGGCGCAGTCCGAAATCACTTCGGAGCTCGCTGATGACCCGGTCCGATGATCTTCTGCCAGGACGCAGTGAGGCTCCAGTCGCTCTTCACGTGCGGCGGGTGGTGGCAGGTCGCGGCGCACAAGCTCTGCTCGGGGATCGAGATCAACTTGTCGACATCCGGCTTGTCCACATGACGCGAGCCCGGGCCGTGACACACCTCGCATTGCACGTTTTCGAGTTTCTCGACGTGCACCACTGCTGAGCCACCGGGCTTGTCGTAGCCCGTGACGTGACAGCTCACGCAATCGAGGTTGAACTCCTTGTGCTCGGACGCGAGCGTCGGATACGCGGCCGCGTGGCGCGTCTGATTCCAGAATTCGCGCTCGCTCTTGTGGCACGCGCTGCATACCTCGACACCGACGTAATGGCTCTCACCCGCAGCTGCCGGCAGCGGCAGCTTGTCCTTGAAGACCTCGTGGTTGTGGTCGTTGACGCGCGTGTAGTAGCCGTCGATCAAGCCGTGCACCGTGGGTTCGACGCCCAGGCTGTCGTGCACTTCGACCAAGCTATACTGAAAAAAGCTGCCCTTCGCGGGCACGCTCGGCGTGGTAACCTTCTGCTGATCGCTCTTCATGCGAGCCAGGTCAGCGCGCCGCGCTGCGAGATCCGGATCTGCACCCTTACCAGCAGCGTCGGCAGCCGCAAGTCGAGCTTCGAGATCCTTGATCCGTCCGGAAAGGCTTTCGCGCTCTGCAGCGGCAGCGGTGTTCGAGCCATCGGCAAACTCGAACTTGTCGTCGCGAACGAACAAGTCGACGACGCCGAGCGCCTGCAAATGGTTCGGCGCCTCGACGACCAGCGTGCCGCCTACGACCTCGGGCGGCGTGGGCGGGTCGTTGGCGTCGCCGATGTCGAAGGGTTTTCCAATGACCAGCACCTGAAAGCCAGGCACCTGATCGATCAGCCGCAGCGCATCCCCGCGCGGCATCGCAGTCAGCAGCACGCGCAGCTTGACGCCTTGGGTATCCAGCGCCGTTTTGGCCTTTTTTAGCTCCGCCAGCGCATCCTGCGCGCTCACACCGCTGGGCAACTTGCCCTCATACGAAGGCACGCTCACGCCCACGACGCCCAGCTTGTTGCCGGCAATGTCGAACACGCGCAGCGGCTCTAGCCCCGGACCACTCAAGTTCGCCGCCAATGCCGTCGCTTGCGCAGACGAAGCCAACGCCGCAAATGTGCCGGCGCCGGCCGCCCAATCGTTCGCACCCGGTGCCCAGGCGCGCAAACCAGCAGCGCCGAGGGAGCGAGCGAGCGCATCCGCCTTCCAGGAGTCTTGCGTTTGGCGTTCGCGGGTCAGCGCGGTGTTCATGAAAAACAGCGGACCGGCAGCGAGCAGCGCGCTGTTCGGCGCGCCGTCGGCTTGGCTCTTCACGTACGCTGCCACGTGATCGACACCACCGAGCATGTCCTTCACGCAACCGCACGGCTCGAGCGCGCCGGCTGGTGAGGACACCAGGTACAAGCGGACTGTCGGAGTCTTCGGGGGAACGCTGGCGGCCTCGTGATTGGATTTACAGCCAGCGCCGAATGCGGCGCACAGAGCCAAAAGCGTGAGCCCAAGAAGGAAACGGAGCGCACGAGCCATGGGCGCCCTTTATCACTTCTGAGGCGCCCAAGCCGGGTGCCAAACAGTGTGACGCAAACTTCGGGGCGATGCGGGGCGATGCGGGGCGATGCGGGGCGCCAAAACACCGGCCGAAAGACCGCACGGTTCGAAAAAAAGCGACCGTGTCGGTTTTGCGGGGCGCCGGTGGGCACGGTTTTCGCTGTCCTGCTCCACTGAAAGCCGCTCTAATGGAGGGCCGTGGCAACCGACCAAAAGGGGTCCGGAGCCCAGCAACCATTCGGGCCCTTCGTGCTGGAACGGCGCATCGCCGTCGGCGGTAGCGCGGAGGTCTTCCTCGCGCGTCCGAAGCTCGGCGTTACGCCGGCGCCACGCCTGGTCGTGAAGAAGCTGCTGCGAGCGGCTCGTGAGAGCGGAGATTTCGACGCGCTCGAGCGCGAGGCCGAGCTGCACCGAGCTGTCGCGCACAAGAACGTCGTCACCGTCTTCGGCGCAGGCATGGTCGGCGACGAGCCGTACTTGGCCATGGAATACGTGGACGGCCTCGACCTGTACCGCTTGCTGCGGCGCGTGGACGCCGACCAGCGCACGTTCCCGCCTGGCTTGGCCGCGTTCATCGCGCGACGCGTGGCGAGCGCACTGGCCGCTGTGCACTCCGCCCACGACGCGGAGGGCAACGCGCTGCACATCGTGCACCGTGACGTGACGCCGTCGAACATTTACCTGTCCATCGACGGCCAAATCAAGCTCGGGGACTTCGGCATTGCGCGCTTCGAGCAACGCGTGAAGCCCGCCCAGCCGAGCGTGGGTTTGAAGGGGAAATTCGGCTATTTGGCGCCTGAGCAGGTCGCGGGAGAGCCGTTCGATCATCGCGCGGATCTATTCGCGCTGACGGCGGTGTTCGGGGAAATGCTGATCGGCGAGCGCGTGTTCCCCGGCAGCGGGCAGCTCGCGGTGTTGCTGGCGATTCGCGACGTGAACATTGGGCCGCTACGCCAAGCCGCCGCGAAACTGCCCGAAGGCGTGCTTGCGTTGTGCGAGAAGGGGCTCGCGCGCGACCCGGACGCTCGCTTCCAGGACGCGAGCGAGCTCGCCGCTGCGCTCGAAGCGTTCGAGCAGCCATCGCCGGAAGAGCTCCAGAAATTGCTGGCCGAGTGGGTTGGCTGGGCGCGTGATTCGAGCCAACTCGTCAAGCAGATCGAAGGCCAGGTTCGAGATTCAGTGCAGCGCATGCGCGCCGTGCGCGCGCGCAGCAGCGGCGGCATCGCCGCGGTGAAGCCCGACGCTGCGCCGCTCAGCGAAGGCCCGGTTTCGACCTCGCTGTCCAGCGTGCGCCGCGCCGACGGGCAACTCGCGCACGGCGTGCCCTTCGCCAAGCTGATCGAAATGATCGCCGTCGGCGAGCTCAGCGGAGACGACGAGGTGGCCCTGATGGGCGCCGAATTCCGCTTCATCCGCGACGTACACGAGCTCGGCCGACACCTCTTGCCGTCGACCACTGCCACCACGAGTCGCCTCTTCGAGCCCGGCATTCCCGACTACCAAGTGCTCCTGCGCGACACGCCCATGCTCGACGTGCTCGCCCACATGCGCCAAAAAGGCGAAAGCGGCGCGCTGTTCGTCGAACGCGGCTCGAACACCGGCGGCGCGAGCCGCAAAGAGATCTACCTCGACAAAGGGCGGTTGCTTCACGTTGCCTCGTCCGAACGCGAAGAGCTCCTCGGCGAATACCTGGTGCGCCGCGGGCGCCTCACGCGCGAACAACTCGAGACCGCGCTCGGCACGCTCTCGAGCTACGGCGGCCGCCTCGGCGACACACTGATCGGCATCGGCATGGTCGACGCCGTCGACGTATTTCGAGCGATCCGCGATCAAGGCCGCGACCGCGTGGCCACCCTGTGCGGCTGGCCCGAAGGCTTGGTGACGTTCTACCGCGGCACATCACCCCAAAGAGTGGAGTTCCCACTCGACTTGGACCTAGCCAGCCCAATGATGGCCGGCGCCATCGTGCGCAGCAAAGGCGAGCCACAAAAGCTGCTGCCGGACCCGAAAAAGCGCGTCCTTCCGGGCCCACGCGCCGAAGCCGTCCGCCACCCGCGCGAGCGCGGCGCGGCACCGGCATCGCTGATTTTCGTCGCGACGTTCCTTAGCGAGCGCGTCACGATCGAACAAGCGCTCGAGCGACTCTTGACCTATCGCGGCAGCCACGAGGCGCGCGCGGTCGGCGCGAAAGAAGCTGCAGCGGCACTCGTGACCGCGGAGCTTTTGGGCTGGGCCGTTTGGGGGGATAAATAGGTCGGCGGCTAGGTTGCCACAGCCTGCGCCGCGCGCGCTGCCTGCCGGAGGCGCTTCACAACGAAGGCGCCTCGTGCGATGAAAGACGGACCTTCGGAGGTGCCTAATGCTATCCAATCGCGCGCGAGCTCGTGTTCTGGTGGGTGCAGTTGCAATCGGCTTGGGCGGCGTCTGCGTCGCGAGCTGCGGCGGTAACGACTCCAAGCGCGTTCTGCCTCCGAGTGGCGACGCAGGCGCCGGGGGCGACACAGAAGTTGGCGGCGGCGGCAAGAGCTCGAGCGCGGGTGGCCCCGTGGGCACGAACGAGGCTGGGCAAAACAGTGGTGGCTCGGCACCCGTAGGCGGAGACGACGGCGGCTTTGGCGGAACTATTGGCAGCTTCGGAGGCGCCCCCAGCGAGGCAGCGGGCGAAGCAGGCGTCGGCGGTCAAGTCGCAGCGACGTGTTCCGACGTGCAAAGCCGCATCACGATTACCTTCGCTGACGCGAACCCGGAACGCGTCGCGAGCCTGCAATGGAGCGACAGCGCCGCTGCGACCACGCCAAGCGTAACCGGCCAAGGGGGCCCCGCGCACTGCACTGATTCACAGGAGTGGTTCGGGCAATCCTACGGCGCGCCCGAAGGCACGTTGTCGTATCCAGTAGTGGGCGGAAACCTGGCAACGCTCACGCGCTGCGGCACGGACGCGACAATCACCTCCGCCGCCCAAGACTGCACGCAAGTCGCGCAGCTGCCGGTCACGACGCAGTACCACTTCTACGGCGGCGCGAAGGCGAGCGAGATGCGCATCACGCGAACGTTCGGCTTCGACGCAAACACCCCCGTCTACTCTGGCACCCACGGCCTGCGCCCGTACGTGCCGCGCGTCTCGCTGAACGTCCTCGGCACTGTCCTCTACCCGAATCAGGCCAACACCGCCGTGACCACGACGCCCGCGCTCAGTTGCCCCGGGGATTGCTTCACCGCGACCGGCACCACATGGAACGGCACCTGGTTCGCCGACATCGATACGACGACAGGCCTCGCGCTGATCGTCTTGCGCGATCCCAGCATGACCTCTGCGGTCGATCTCACCATCAACTACGATAGCTATTCGAACGCGAACCTCGCCTCCTTTGTCTTGCTCCAACCCGCCGCCGGCTGGAAAGCGCCCGTCACGGAAGTCGAGTATCTGTGCTTCGCGGATCTGGCGAGCTGGCCGCAGACGGCGCGGGATGCGGCACAGTTGCCGGCGGGCTGCGGGCCTTGAAAGCGGAATCCGCTCTGGCGGAGCGCTACTCCGTCGGATAGCCCCGCCACGTCCACGACAGCACGTCAGCGAGCGTGAGCGTCTTCACGGTACCGTCGCAGTGACCAACGCCTTTGCCGAGAATGAAGCGGTAGTGGTAGCTCTTGGCTGCGAGCGCGGCCGCAGTCAGCTGGTTGGCGAGTAGCCAGTTGTGGTGACCAGACGCCGGCGCGGTGTAGCCGTTGTCGTGCTCATTGGCATTGATGAAGATGCGTAGCGGCTTCTGCGCGGCGTTCTTGATCAGCTCGAGATCCGAGTGGTATTCCCAGGCGCCCAGCGGGTACAGCATCGTGTCCGCGAGCTGTGCGGGGTTCTGCTGTGCCACGAACGTCCCCGAATAGGTGATGATGCGGTGCCAAGATTGCGGTGCGAGCCAGCCCATAGTGAGCGCCGCCGCACCGCCCGAGCTACAGCCATACGTGGCTTTGCCGTCCGGGTCCGTGGTGAGCTTGATGTTCGGATACGCTGCTTTGATTTGAGCATTGCTGACCACCGCCGGCAGCACCTCCGTATCGATGAAGCTCGCGTAGCGCGCGGACACCGTGTCGTATTCCAGCCCGCGCTCAGAACCCACGCTGTCCCCACCGCCGTTCGCCACAGCGATAGCAATGAAGGCCGGGATCTTCTTCAGCGGATCGGTCGAGATCGTCAGATTATCGAGCGCACGCGAGATCAAATCGATCTCTCCGGGGCCGTCGGCAAGTACGAGCACCGGCGCCGCGGTGCCATCCTTGTACTTCGCGGGCACGTACACAGTGATCCCGCGCGTGAACGGACCGGGGGCGGTGAGCGTGGCATCGTCACCTTTGTAGATCAGGCTATCTTGCGAGCGCATCGTGAACGAAAAGCGCTTGCCCTTGGGATTGCCCATGTCAGTCAAGTTCGGGTCGATGGTGTAGGTCGGCCCAACCTCTGAATCGCCGTCGCCCGCCGAGCTCACGTCAGCCACCCCACCGCCGGCACCGCCGCTAGTCGACGCGCCCGCACCGCCGCTAGTCGACCCGCCGGCGGCC
>DATCFJ010000317.1:0-2129 GCA_036509605.1 Polyangiaceae bacterium
CTTTGGTGTAGAGGCTGGTGGTGATGAAGACGCCTTTGGAGGCGCTTTGGAGTTGGAGCGCGCCCATGAACGTTTGGATTTCGGGGCTGCCGACGGCGTTTTTCCAGCGTTTGGCTTGGACATAGACTTTTTCTAGGCCGAGGCGATCGAGGGAGATGATGCCGTCTATGCCCCCGTCGCCGGTGCCGCCGACGCGCTGGAGGTCGGAGCGATTGGTGCCGTAGCCCATCTTGTGGAGCAGATCGAGCACGAGGCTTTCGAAGAATTCGGGGGGCGCGCGGCCGATGAGCTCGAGGAGATCGCGGGAGACGCTTTCGCGGAGCTCGGCGATGGCGGCTTCGATTCGTTCTTCGAGGCTCGAGTTTGCGGAGGTGGCGTCGCGGTCAGGCCGATCTTCACGGCGTCGAAATGATCGAGGACGCGGCGGTACTTGGAGATGTAATCGTCTTCGTCGCGGAAGAGCAGTTCGCGATCCGAGAGCTCGCGGTCAAGCAGGTAGCCGCGGTGGCACTCGTCGACGACGATGCAGTCGTACTGGTCGACGGGCGGGATTTCCGGATTGTCGCGTTCGAACGGGCCTACGACGCGCTTCACCATCGCTTGCCCGCGCGCTTGGCTTCGACCACGCCGACCACGTGCAGACCGGCGAACAGCACGTAGTCGGCGCGGCCGTCTTTCCGCGCGCTCCCGTGCGGATTCGCCGTGAAAGTAGGCCATTCTGCGATTGCGAGGTTCCTGCCGCGAGTCGGGAGGACGCCGCGGTCGAACCGTATTTGCTCGGAGTCCGCCTCCCAACCTGCGTCGCGTAGCTGCTGATCGATGACCCGGCGCGTCGCGGCTTCGTCGAGCTCGATCTCGTCGCTGGCCGCGGCTGCGCGGCGCACCGTCGATTCGATTTCTCGAATGGGCTGTGCTTGTGCCGCGAGTTGGATCGCCGTGAGCTCGGCGAGAAGCTTTTTGTTTTGGTCTTCGAGCGCTTTGCGCTGATTGGCGTCGGAATCCGATTGCTGATTCGCGAGGGCTTCCCACAGGGCAGCGTCCTCACGACCCTTCTGAGCGCGTTCTTCGGCCGTAGTGCGGCTCGCCAGCTCGGCGTCGGCGGCGCGCCTCGCTTCCTCCAGCTCACGCCGGGCCGTTTCGAGCTGTGCGGCGTGAGTCTCGGTCTCCGTCCGAAGCCGCTCAATCTCCTGATGAAGCGAGGAATCAGCCTGATTTAGCTCTGGCGGCGGGATGTACGGCCCGGGATCAAACTTCTTGTTGTTGCCGAAGCTGCGCTGAAACCAAATGCCGAGCTGGTGTGCGATCTTGAGCTGATGCAGCGCCTCGGACTGCGTCCCGGCCTGATCGTGCACGGCCTCATTGCCGGCGCGGCGCAGTTGGTGGAAGAGATCCCGCTGGGTGGCGCCGATGGCGCCGCGGTCTGAGAGGGCATCGATGATGCGACGCAGCTCGTCGCGCGGGTCGAGGAAAAGTCCGACCTTGGCTGCGGCGCGCTTCGTCAGGACTTCACAGAACTGACGAAGCTTGTAGAGCGTGACGTTCGGATCGCTCGCAAAATGCTCCTCGGCCTGCGTGCCCAGCGCGACGAGGCGCGGGTCATGGTGGGCGAGGAAGGCGAAGTTGGGAGAGGGGGAGGGATGCACGGTGGACTGCTGAAGAGCGGCGAATGCTGTTCCCTGCCCTGTGTCGAAATCGACGAAGGATTTCTAACTTTCGATCTAAGCGCGGATTTGGTGGGGGGCGCAAGACACATGGGTGCGGCAAACAATGTGTAGTACTATTTCCGGTGACATGAAGGCCCGGGGAACCTATGCCGTCCCGAGTACTGCGTAAGAACCGCCCAACGTTCTATCTGGACACAAGCACCCTGTGTGACGCGGTTCGCGCTCACATTATCGGGCCTCAACGAGCCGACCCCGCGTATGTGCCGCTTCTGCCGTGGCCCGAACGTATTAGCGATGAGGCAAACCTCTGCTTGTCAGTTGTACATCTGCTCGAGCTTAGCCGCTGGAGCGAACGAGCGACCGCCGATGCGGCAGCTCGGTGGCTCGACGAACGCCCGACGGTTTGGGTACGCGGGATGACGGATGTCCAAGACGGTGAAGACGAGTACTGGACTCGTGTTGCTC
>DATCFJ010000318.1:0-13299 GCA_036509605.1 Polyangiaceae bacterium
ATCACCGGCGCCTGAGCCGTACCGCAAGCTTCCGACAGTACGCGCAGCAAGCATGAGCGCTCGAGAGCACGGAAAGCGGCTTCGCCGCGGGTGGAGAACAAGCTCTCGACGCTCGCACCCGCCTCGGCTTCGATCGTCCGATCGAGATCGATGAACGGATGCCCCAACCGCTGAGCCACGAGGGCCCCAACGGTGGATTTGCCGGTGGCCATGAAACCATTGAGGATGAGGGGGCGTCGCATGTTCGAGCTGCGGCCGAGTCGGCCGAATGGCGCTGAGCTTGCCGGAGCCGGGTCGCACGCGCCAGGCCGGCGGAAGCGTGTAAAGTCGACCGGGAGATGCCGGCTCTGGTGGTCGAACAGCGGGCTGAAGGGGTCCGAATTCGCGTGCGGGTGAAGCCGCGTGCCTCTAAGAGCCGAATTCTAGGCGTCCGTGAGGGAATGCTCGAGGTCGCGTTGGCCGCTCCCCCAGTAGACGGCGCGGCCAACTCGGAGCTGGTTCGAGCCCTGGCGACCGCGCTTGGCCGCGGAAAAAGCACGATCGAAATTGTCTCCGGGGCGGCCTCTCGCAGTAAGCTAGTCGCAATTGCTGGCCTTACCGAAGCCGAGCTGCTCGCCAAACTCGGCCAGTAGGGATTCTCAGTGAGCGAAGGGCTAGCCAGAGTGGCCCGTTGGAATCAGATTCAGCAGTGACCGGACATGTCTTGCCATGACTGAACCGACGAATCTCCGATTCACCAAATACGAAGGCCTCGGCAACGATTTTCTGATCGTCGATGCGTCGGACGAGTCGTTGCTGGACGCGACCCAGGTCGAGCGCTTGTGCGATCGCCACTTCGGTGTCGGCGGCGACGGCGTGTTGCTGGTAACGCCGCCGAAGTCGCTCGGTGCTCGCGCCACGATGGTCGTGCTCAATGCAGACGGTAGCCGTCCGGAGATGTGCGGCAATGGCTTGCGTTGTGTTGCGCTGCATCTCGCCTTGCAGGATCGCGCGACGGCGGTCAGTTTCATCGTCGATACCGATGCGGGCCCCAAGCTCGTCGCGGTGGAGCGCACCGAGCAGCGCGGCTCCGTTTCCGTGGGCATGGGACGCGGCTTGCCGGAAGGTGAGCTGAGCTACGCCTTCGGCCGCCAAACCCTCGAATTCGAGCGGGTTTCCATGGGTAATCCGCATGCCATTAGCTTCGACACAGGTTTGGATGAGCGGGCCCTCGACGAGCTCGGCCCCGCGCTTTCCGGGCAGTTCCCCGCGGGAACTAACGTCGAGCTAGCGACCAAGAAAGACGCGCGCACGTTGGACGTGATCGTTTGGGAGCGCGGTGTCGGTCGGACACTGGCCTGTGGGACTGGAGCTTGTGCCGTCGTTGTCGCCGCAGCTCGGCAAGGGCGCGTCGCGTTCGACACGGAAGTCGAAGTGGGCCTTCCTGGCGGACCGCTTCACATCAGTGTGTCCCGAGAAACCTTGGAGGTGACGATGCGCGGGCCTGCCAAACGTGTTTTCTCGGGTGAGGTCCGACTGCGGTGAATGTAGAGCTCCGCGAAGCGGGCCACGACCTCAGCGTGGTGGCAATCGTGTCGAATGGCGACGCGATCGAGATTATGAGCCGTACGCTGAACCAGTCCGGCGATCGGCTCAGCGTTGCTACTGATTTGGCCGAGGGCCTGGTTCGAATTTCCTCGCAAGTTCCAGATGTTGCGTTCGTCGATGTGACTTTGGGCGAGGGTGCCGGGCTTGCCGTTCTGCATCACATTCGCGCGCTAGCGCCGAACGTGACGGTGTTCGCCCTGACCAATATCGATCGCTTGCCATTGGGCGTGCAGGCGGCTTCTCTCGGTAGCGCCGGTACGTTGGTGATGCCGCTTTCCGGCGATGAGCTGTTGAACGCTTTGTCTGACGTGCGCACCAGGCACGCGGAGCGCGCCGAGCGGTTTAGGTTGGAGCGCGCTGCTGCAGCGTCTGCGCGTCAGGCGTCACTCGTCGAGCAAGTTGCGGAGATCGCGGAATCGGCGTCACGGCGGGAGGCAGCAGAGCGCCTGACGGCGGTGTTAGTTAATGGTGTTGGCGTGCAGTCGGCGGCGGTCTACGTCCCCGCAGCCGAGGGCTCGCGGCAGCTGATGCGTGTGGCGAGCCTTGGGAATCTCACCGACGCCCCCAGTTTCTGCGATGAAATGGAGCTACTCAACCACGCGCGCGAGCGCAACCTGGAGACTATCCGGCTCGCGCTCAAGCGTGAGCAAAGCGGCATCGTGCTTCTGGGTCGGACCGCCGAGGGCGCGCATGCAGCGAGTGTCTTTCCGCTTTTGCCGCTGCTCACCGCGCAAGCGACGACCGCGCTGGCGCTGATTGGTGCTCGCGAGCAGTCGCACAGAGGGTCTATGAAGGACCCGAGCTCAAGCGCTTACACCTTTGCGTATTTCGTGGACGTCGCGGGGCGCGAGATCGACATGGCTCGTCGTCACAGCCGCCGTTTCGCGCTCGCGACCATCGGCGTGCAATTCGAACGCGCAAGCATGGGTGAGGTCGAACCCACCGTGTTGGTCGCCGAGCACGTGCTGTCTGCCGTGCGTGATACCGACGTGCTCGCGCGCGTCGATGCCAACGAATTTTACCTGCTTTTGCCCGAAACTGGCGGCCTCGGCGCGCATACCTGCCGCCGCCGCGTGCTCGAAGAGCTGAGCGAGCAAGTCACCGGAGTTCCGCAAAGCGACCTTGTAGTAACAGTGGGCGTCGCTTCTTTTCCGCATGATGGCGGTGATCTCTCGCGCTTGCTTCGCGTCGCTAAACAGCGCGCCGAGGCGTCGCTGAACAGCGTCGTTCATCAGCTCAGGCTGCGCGATTTGTCGATCCCGGATCTGGTGGATGCGTTGCTTGGTCAGCCCGCGCGCGATCCGGCCCTGCCAACGCGCGGAGTCGAGTGCCCTCACTATATCGAGCTGCCAGCGATGGATCTCGTCGGGTTGGCCCTGGCTGCTGTCTCCGAGGCGTGGCGCGCAGGGCATGCGCGCGTGGTGGCTTCGGTGCACGCGGGAATGAGCGTCGGTGGTGCAGTTCGGGCAGAGCACGCGCGCGACGGTGAGGGGTTACGCTTCGACGCGGTAGACGTATCTTCGCTCGAAGGCTGCGGGAATTTGGACATTTTGTGCGTCGTAGCTGAGCACTCGTCTTACGTCGTGCTCGGTCGTAGCGAGGGCAACGTGGTGCGCGCGGTGCACGCGGCAGACCCCTTGCTGGTCGACCTCGTGCTGAGCAAGCTTTCGGAAGCGACGGACTTGAGGTTGAACGACTAATGGCGCGCTCGATCCTCGTCGTGGAGCCGGACTTCGACGCGCTCGGCGCGTTGGCCTCGAGACTGCGTGCTCGCGGTCTCGAGGTCGCCATTGCCGATAGCGTGGCCAGCGCTCTGGACAAGGCGCGCGTAGCGCCGCCGGAGGCTGTGATCGTCGCCGCGACGATCCTAGAAAATGGCGGATTGCGCGCCAAGTTCGCCCAAGATCCGACGCTCGCTCGGGCCACGATTTTTACGCTATTCAATCGCGTTCCGGATCGCGATCTACGCGCTGATGAGCTCGACGCGAACGATGTCGACGACATCGCCCGCCGTATGCACGCGTTGCCCGCACGCGCCGGAGCGGCGGTCGCGGAGAGCGGCGATCTGCGCGGGAACTTGCAGCAGATCGGGATCCTGGATCTGCTGCAGTTGTTGAGCATGAATCGGCGCAGCGGTTCATTGTCGATTACGACTCAGGCCGGCGCAGGTGAAGTGCGCGTTGCGGACGGCGAGATCGTAGACGCCGTGTATCGTCGTCTGGAGGGCGAAAAGGCTTTGTATCGCCTGCTCGGGGAGACCGACGGTGTGTTTTCGTTTGCGAGCGGCGCCGCTCATTCGCTGCGCCGGATCGTGCTGCCGACGCGCAGCCTTCTGCTTGAAGGCATGCGGCACATCGATGAGACCAAGCGCTGCCGCGAGGCGTTGAACTCCGAATCAGAGGCGTTTCTCGCCATTGTTCCGCCGGAGACCGGTACGCGTGAGGCCGAGCAGCGCGTGCTCGAAGTGCTACTTGCACCGCGAACGCTCAGTGAGTTGCTCGACGAAGTGCCGCTTGCGGATCTCGACGTCCTCGAGGCGCTCACCGAGTTGCTGGACGCGGGAAAAATTCGGCGAATTGCGGCGGGCGCCGCGCGCGTGGAGCTGGCCGACGCTGAGCGCCTCACGGTCTTGGCCGCGCTCGCTAAGCGCGCCGCCCGCGCCGGTTTTCGCGGCCCCGTGCGGGTTGCTATTGCCGCCTCACAGCAACGGTTGGCGACGCTCACGCATGCCGTCAGTCGCATTGCGGACGCGATGGTGCCGACCGAAGCCGTGCCCAGCGCCCCCATCCCACACGCCCTGGCTACGCTGCGCTTGGCGGATGGCGGCGAGCTCGGAGTCGTGGGGCTGCCGCTTGTCGAGGCGTACGCCCCGCTATGGGCTCTTGTGTTACCGAGCTGCGCCGCGGTGGCGCGCCTCGAAGCGGGCGTTCCAGATGTCCTGGAGACGGCCTGCGCGCACGCAGGGGTTGCCGTCGTCGACGCTGCCGAGCTGCTTCCCGAGGGCGAAGAGGGTGACCCGGAGCAGGTGGCCTGCCTGCTCCGGCTGCTATTGGAGCGGGCTGCGGGCGGCTGAGCACACTCCGACCGCGAGCGGGCAGATGAAAAGGATCGCAATCATTGGCGGCGACGGGATTGGTCCGGAGGTGATTGCCGAAGGCGTGCGCGCTTTGGAGTGGTTTCGAGCTCGACGTGGGATCGAGCTCGAGCTGTGGCACTTGGATCTGGGTGCGGAGCGCTACCTTCGCGACGGAACGACTTTTCCCGATGCGGTGCGCGACGCAATCTCGAAGAACTGCGCGGCTGTGTTGCTGGGCGCGCTCGGGGACGCTCGAGTGCCGGGCTTCGAGCACGCTCGCGATATCTTGTTCGGAATGCGGTTCGGGTTCGACTTGTACGCCAACGTGCGACCGGTGCGGGCGCTCTCGGATCACCTCGTGCCGCTCCGCGGACGCACCGCGCGCGAGGTGGATTTTGTGGTATTTCGCGAAAATACGGAGGGGATCTACGCGGGCATCGGCGGGCAGTTGCGGCGCGGAACGCCCGACGAGATTGCCATCAACGAGGACATCAACACGCGCAAGGGTGTCGAGCGCATCATGCGCGCCGCGTTTGCGTTCGCTAAGAGTAGCGGACGCTCTCGTGTCTTGATGTCGGACAAGTCGAACGCGATGCGCCACGCGCATGAGCTCTGGCAACGCGTGTTCCAAGAGGTGCGGCACGAGTATCCGGGGATAGACGCGAGCCACCTGTACATTGACGCGCTGTGTCTGGAGCTTGTGCGTGATCCCGGTCAATTTCAGGTCATTGTCACCAACAACTTGTTTGGCGATATCGTCACTGACTTGGGTGCGGCTTTGCAGGGGGGGCTTGGCGTCGCCGCCAGCGTCAGCTTCAACCCTGATCACCCGGAGCGTGTGAAGCTGTTCGAGCCGGTGCATGGCTCGGCGCCGAAGCTCGTTGGTCTCGGCCAGGCCAATCCAGTTGCCACGCTACTGTGCGTGGCGATGCTCTTCGAAGAGTTGGGATTCGGCGCGGCGTCCGAAGAGCTCGGCAGCGCGATCCAAGGCGCCGTGGCTGCTGGTCAGACGACCCCGGATTTGGGCGGGTCGCTTGGAACGCGCGCGGTGACGGACGCGGTGCTGGCTCGGCTTCTGCCGGCCTGAAGGCCGTAGACCACCAAAAACTCGGCTTGGGCGAGTGGCTGTGGTACGGCCGAGGGATGGTCGGGCCAGTTCCAGCCCGCGAAGAGGACACCGCCCGGCTGACGGGCGCTCGCGGCGATTTCGTCAGCGGCCTGGGTCGGCGCGTCGAGGCGCTGCGTGTGTCCCTACGCGCGATCGAGCAGAACCCCGGCGACTCCGCGCTGCGCAACGGGCTGTTGCGCCGCGTGCACGCGCTCAGCTCAGCGGCTCGCGTGCTCGGCTTTGCGAGCGTGGCCGAGGCGCTGACCGAGGTCGAGAGGCGACTCCGACGCAGCGAGTTCGGTGAGGTTGCCCGCTCGCTCGACATGCTGCCCTCGTTGGTCCTGGGCATGCCCGTGTCCCTTCGGCCGCATGCGCCGGCGACCGGCGCTCGCGCACCGAGCACCTGGCCGCTCAGCGTCTTGATCTTTGGCGCTCAGCCGCTGGCGGACGCCATTCAGGCCATTCCTGGCACTCACGTCGAATGTGAGCGCACAGAGGATTTGACACGAGCTCGCGAGCAGGCGCGGCTATTTGGCCCTGATCTGGCCATCATAGACGCTGATCGCTCCGGGGCGCGTGAGCTGGTCGAGACGTTCGCGAAGGACCCGCTAGTCGAACCTGTGCCCCTAGTCGTAATCGGCGACTTCGCTAGCCCAGAAGCAGCGTCGGCGTTTGTCGCGCTCGGCGCGGCGCGCGTCTTGGCCAAACCGGTCAGCCCGGAAGCTCTGCAACGTACCGTCGTTGAATTGCGCGCGCAGGCAGCGGAGCCCCGCATTGGCCGAGATCCGCTTGGGGATCTATCCGTCGAGGCGCTGGCGGACCGGATTTCTGCGGAAGTTCGGCGTGGTTTGCTCGAAGCGGTCGAGCCCAGCTCGCGCGGTATGAGCGTCGGCTTTGGCGACGGCGCAGACGTGATGGCTGCTGTCTGGGGTGCCGTGGCCCGAGTGCGCGAGCTCGTCACGTTGCGTTCCAGCGGCGCGGTGCGCTTCGACTCCAGTGGTCCCGAGGGCGCTGTGCCCTTTGCGGCCTGGAGCAACGACGAGCGCCGTGCCGGCGAACGGGGCACGGGCTCTGCCGACCCACGCGAGAGCGACGACGTGACGTTGCAAGGTCGTCGCATCGTTATTGCTGACGACGACCCGGCGGTTGTTTGGTTCATGAGCGGCCTGCTCAAGGCCCTCGGCGTCGAGGTGTTGGAGGCGCATGACGGCGCGCGCGCCCTGGCGCTCACCCACGACGCCTGGCCGGACCTCGTTGTGAGCGACGTGCTGATGCCGAAGCTCGACGGTTTCTCGCTCTGCCACGAGATCAAGCGCGACGTCGCCGTCCGCGATGTGCCCGTGATTCTGCTATCCTGGAAGGAAGATCTTCTGCAACGCGTGCGCGAGCTCGGCGGCACGGCCGACGGCTACTTGCGCAAGGAAGCGGCTGCTTCGACAGTCGCCCAGCGGCTGCGCGAGGTGCTCCGGCCGCGCGCGCGCGTCGAGCGACGAATCGCGGCTGGAGGCGATGCACGAGGGCGACTCGACGGTCTCACGCCGCGTTTGATTTTGGAGTTGGCCAGCGCAGGCCAGCGCGATGTGCGGGTTGGCATTCGCGATGCGGTGTATCTGTACGAGGTCCAGATCCGTCGCGGACGGCTGTGCTCGGCAACGCGCAGCTCTTCGCATGGCAGCTTCGAACGTGGTGAGTTCGTGCTCGCTGCGTTGCTCGGAGTCAGTGCTGGTCGCTTCGTGATCGAGCCGGATGCTTCGGCTTGCCGCGCCGATTTCGACGGCACGCCGGCTGAAATCCTCAAAGGTCCGGTCGAACGCGCCCGCAGCGCGCTCAACTCGATTTCCGCCGGGGCTCTGGTGGGGGTGACCCGAGTTCAGATAGCGGCTCCCATGATCGACGGCTATCTGTCCTGTACGCCGGAGCCGGCGCGCGGCCTGCTCCAAAAGGTGATGGCCGGTGCGTCGCCGCGCGAGCTGATTACGTCGGGGTCCGTCGCGCCGCGCTTGCTCGAAGCGGTGCTGTCAGACGTGGCGCGCCGCGGTGGCATCACCGGCATCGAACGCGTTGGCGACGAGCCGTCGCCGCTGCGCGGCTCAGTGCCGCCTTTGGCCGCGGCTCCGCCCTCTCCCATTGCGCCGAAAGTCATACTCGCCACGCCGGCCCCGCCCAAGATCGAAGAGCAGATTTCCGCAGACGATGCGGGCTGGTTTTCGCTTCAGGTTGAGTCTGCGTCGCCGGTCGCGGTCGCTGGGCGCGTCGAGGCCATCAAGGTTGCGCCGCCAGTGTCCGATAAGCCCAAGGCATTGCCCTTCAGCAACGAAGTGACGCCTTCTGTCGATCGCTTGTGGGACACGATCACCGAAGGCGTGTTCACCGACAGCACGCTGCAGGGCGTCGGTGCTGCGCTGCCTGTGGTCGGCGGACCGAAGCCCGAGCTTGTCGAGCCAGTCCAAGTTGCGTCAGTCGCCAAGTCCGGGCCGCCAGTCGCGCCGAAGCCGGCGATTACGGAGGCCTCCGAGCTGCCTCGACCGACTCCGCCGTCCGTCGATGATTCCGATGCACTGGCAACCGCTTTGACAGAGGATTCGCCTGTTCCCCCGGCCGTCGTTCCGCACGCCACGCAGGTCATGGCAGTGGTCTCAATTCCGGTCGAGGCCGCTTCGGCGGCAACCGCACAGCCCGCAGACGCGCCGCCAAGTGTGTCCGAGCCGTCTCGGCCAACGCTGACGTCCGAGGGCGCACTCGATAGCGCCGTCAAGCGCGAGAGCAGAGCCAGGACAGAGCCGCGCTCTGCCGCGCCCGCGGCGGCCAAGCCGGCCGCGGCGGTCAAGCCGAAGGCCGCGAGCAGCTCTGGCGCATGGCTGGTGAAGGCGTTGCTTGCGTTTGCCGTGTCCTATGCGGTCGTCAGCTACTACAGAGCGAGCGTCATGCAATCCAGTGCCGATCGCGTCCCGGACCCTGTCCCCGCGTCGTCGCGATGAGCCGGGGGTTGGCTGCTCTTGGGCGCGCCAAACGCAGCCGGTGGGGGGTTTGGGGGCTGATTTTGCTAATTCCGGTCGCGGCTTGTAAGCGCCGCGTGGACGCGATGCCAGCGCCGACGAAAGGCGTCGCTCAGACGCCTGCTCCGAGCGTAGCTACCGATGCGGTCCCAGCCGCGCCGAGCGCTCGAGATCACTTCGACCTTATCCCGAACCTGTCGTGGTGCGAAGTGGACCACGAAGGGCTTGTGCTGGACCTGGGCAGCCCGGCTGCAGCTGCATATAGCGGCTTTGGAGCCGCGCGCGCTGATGACAGCGAAGACGTTGAGCGCGACGGACAGACGTTCGTTCGAGCGCACGCTCGAGCGTTGCGTTACGATTTTTGGCTGGATGAGCCGCGCTCGGGCACGAGCGTCAGTCTGCGAGTTCACGGCGGCGAAGCCAAGTGGCTGGCGATCTCGATTGACGATAAGAAAGTCGGTGCCATCAGGCCAGCCAGCGACGAGACCAAGGTCTACGTGTTGCCGGCGCTCGCGGCGGAGCTCAGCCGCGGTCACCATCGGCTGAAACTGAGCTTTTCGGGCGCTCCGCACAGCGCGCGACCCGTCCAAGGTGAGGTCGATTGGGTGCGTATTGGCGCTCACACGGACGACCTAACCGGCTACGCCGCGCCAACGCTCAGCAATATCGTCGGTGACGTGGTGCTCAACGGAGCTCCCAAGCGAGCGTTCGTGCTCAGCCCGCAGAGCACTGTTCGTTGCTGGCTCCGGCCAGCGCCTGACGCGCGTCTGAAAGTGGCACTCGGCTTTTGGGGCGCAGGCAAAGGGACTGCCGAGGTGCGCGTCGTCGCAGATGCTGAAGAGCCCGTCGTGCTGCAAACGCGACGCGTGAACGGCGGAGACAGCTCGTCCTGGACCCCGCTAGCAGTGGATCTGGCGCCGTTTGCCGGCAAGGTGATCGGCATCGAGTTTCGTGCGCTGGAGGGCTCGCGCGGTGGCCGGCTCGCGTTCGGTGACCCAAGCATCGCTCGCAAGATGCTCGAGCCGATCGCTATTCCACGGGCAAAGGTGGCCATTTTGCTAATCGAGGCAGGTATCGATCGCCGGCGCGTGCCGCCCTTCGGACCAACCGGCAATCTTCCGGCACTGGGCGAGCTCGGGCGCGTCGCAACCGCCTTCAGCGGTTATCGCGCGCCGAGCGTCGTCGTGCAGTCTGTAGCCGCGTCGCTGCTTACCGGCCTCTCGCCGCGCACACACCGACTCGAGGATCCTAGCTCGCGTATCGCCGACTCCGTGCGGCTGCTGAGCGAAGTCGTGAAGGAGGCTAGCGGTCGGACTGCGATGTTCACCGGGGTGCCCACGACGTTTGCGGCATTCGGCTTCGGCGTCGGTTGGGACATCTTCGACGCCGTTTCACCAGTGCAAGACCTACCAGCAACCGAGTCGATGACGCGCGCGCTCAAGTGGCTCGAGACAGAGCTCGACGACGAGCATCCGGGGCCACGCCTGCTCGTCATTCACGCGCGCGGCTCGCACCCGCCCTGGGACCTGACCCGCGCTGAAACGCAGGTCCTAAAGCCGGAAGAATATTCAGGAATTCTCGATCCGCGGCGTGGCGGGATCATGCTCGCAGCGCTGCGCGCTAGAAGGCAGCGCAACGGCCATCACCTGCAGGAGGACGACTGGGTTCATTTACACGCGCTGCAAGACGCTGCGTTGGCCAAAGATGATGGCGGTGTCGGGCAGCTCGTTGCGTTACTCAAGAAGAAGGGCGCGTGGGACCAGAGTCTGATCGCCTTTGCCGGTGATGTTTCTGCTGGTGAGCCTCCGGAGGTACCGTTCGACCCTCAGGGCTCGCTGGACGAGAACCGCCTCGCAGTGCCTCTAGTCGTAAAATTCCCCGGCGGGGATTTAAGCGGCCGGGATGTGCCGCTGCCGGTGAGTGCGCCCGATGTCAGCGCGACGATCCTCGCAGCGCTCGGCATCCCGGTGCCAGAATACTTCGAGGGAGTGGACTTGTATGCGGCGGCGCACGGTGCTGTTTCGGTCGTGACGCCGGCACTCTTGGCGACAGGCGCGGGACGCTATTCGACGCGCCTCGGATCTTGGCTGTTGCGTGGCGAGCTGGGAAAGACGCCGAGTTTGTGCGCGGTCGACCTCGACCCGGCGTGCGTCAACGACGTGTTCGATGAGCGGCCGTACGCGGCGCGCGCTCTCTGGCTCTCGACTTTCCGCGCTGAGCGCTCGGCGATACGTGCCAGCGAACGTCCGAAGGAGAAGGTGCCCGCGGTGCTAGACCCGGAGACGATTGCAGCTCTCACCGTTTGGGGCGACGTGCGCTAGGTTTCAGGTCCCGCGTCGACCGCCCCAGAGCTCCAAATGTAGCCGCGAAGAGAAGCGGAAGCCGCGTGCTCGAGCCGCCTCTGCGACCGTGAACGATCGAGCCCGCAACTGCTCGCGGTCGTTGGCTTCGGGCATGAGCAGCACCCGCTCGCTCGGCCAATTCAAACGCGATACGAGCGCGTCCGCCTCCGTATAGTCTTCGTCACGGTTGACGACGAGCTTCAGATAGGCGCGCCCAGAATCGCGGAATATCGCCAGAATTTCAGGCCGAATTCGAAATTGTTCCGGGTCGCCCGCGGAGCTCAGCTTGGCGGACACGTTCCACTGGTTGACGCGCTGGAGCGACTCGGGCTCAGGCTCAATCGTGCCGTTGGTTTCGACCTCGACGACGATGTCCGGCGCGAGGCGCGCAAAGAAATCTTTGAGCGCGCGTTGTTGTAGGAGCGGCTCACCGCCGGTGAGGATCAGCCGCCGCCGGGGCGATGCGTTGACGAGCTGCGCCACTTCCGCGACGGGTTGCTCGTGTACCTCGTCCTCGTAGCGATAGCGCGCGAAGTCCCAGGTGTACTTCGTGTCGCACCAGACGCAGTGCAGGTTGCACTGAGCCAAGCGAACGAAGATTGCCGGCGCACCGGCGCTAACGCCTTCTCCCTGTAAGCTCTCGAAGGCTTCTGAGACCTTCAGCATCGCGCTATCGGCAGCCATTGGGGCGCTATCTAGCGGATTTTACAGGCTGGTGCGGATTTTACGGCCGGTGCTTGCCGGGGCCGGGGCAGGGGCAGGAGCTGGGGCCGGCGCGGCTTTGGGTGCGGCGACCGCGGCCGGGTGGGCGGCGGCTGCCGGCGCGTGTGCCGCGACGGCTTTTGGCTTAGCGGCAGCGAGGGCGCCAGCAGAGGCCGCCGCGCTGGCTTCGGCTTGCGCTTGATCTGCCGCAACCCTGCGCGCGTCGTCGGCCGCCTTGGTTGCCTCGGCTTTGGAGTCGTCTTGCGCCTGTTCGGCTTTGGCGGCGACAACCAGGGCGTCCGTCTTGGCCTTTTCGTCTGCGCTGTGGTCGGGCGCGACCGCTGCGGCCGCGCTCGGTGGCGCTTTGCCGAGCGCGCGCATCGCCACTGCTCCGCCACCAATGACTAGTACTGCGACGACGCCCAGAACGGCGAACAACGCCGCATTGCTCTTCTTCGGCGCCACTTGGATTGCGGTGACGCCGCCCGTATTTGACCAAACTCCGGGGGTGCCAGTGCCGAGCGCTGGATTCGGCGTTTGCCTCGCGAATTGGCCGGTTCCGTCGGCAATCGAGCCTGGGCGCGGCGGGGACGCCGCGGCGCGCAGGGCGTTTGCCAGATCCGCGCCTGCGTTGTTGGCCCAGTGCTCGAGGGCGAGCTGGAAGTCTTTGGCCGTCTGAAAGCGGACAGCTGGCTCGCGTGCCATCGCCTTGTTGATGATGGCTGCGAAACCGGGATCGATATCAGGGGCGAGCTGCTGTACTGGTCTCGGCTCCTCGAGCACGATTTTGAACAGCAGCTCGTTGAACGTATCCGCGTTGAACGGCACTTCGCCGGTCACGGACTCGTACAGGATCACGCCGGCCGCGTAGAGATCCACGCGATGGTCCATGTCCTTCGCGCCCTTGGCTTGTTCGGGCGCCATGTAGTACGGCGTGCCCATCACAGCGCCAGTGCGAGTCATGCTGAAGCCGCTGTCGCCACTGAGCTGATTGAACTTAGAAATGCCGAAATCCAGCAGCTTCACGAAGTCAGCGACGCCGCTGCGCGAGCGCAGCAGGTACACGTTGTCGGGCTTCAAGTCGCGGTGGATGATGCCCGCGCCATGGGCCGCATCTAACGCCGCGAGCAGCTGATGTGCGATCGGATACAGCTCGGCCGGCGACAGCCGCCCCTTCTTCTGGATGCGCCCGCTGAGGCTGTCGCCATCCATGAACTCCATCACCATGTAGCGATCGCCGGTCGGCAAGTTGCCGAGGTCGAGCACCTCGACGATGTGCTCTGAGCCAATGCGACCAGCGGCCTGCGCTTCGCGCTCGAAGCGCTGCACCGCTTCGGCGGTTTCCGCCACGCCCGCGTGCAGCACCTTGATCGCGACCTTGCGATGGATGCGGACATTCTCCGCTTCATACACGGCACCCATGCCGCCTTCGCCAATTAGGCGAATCGTTCGGTACTTGCCGTCGATGATCTCCCCGGTGCTGAGCAT
>DATCFJ010000319.1:0-4533 GCA_036509605.1 Polyangiaceae bacterium
GCGCGCATGATGCTACGGTAAATGCCGCTCGGCGCGGTCCGAGCGCAAGCACAAATGTCAGCGCAATCGCCCGGGTATCGACAGCGCGCAGCGCTCCTTCTCCTTCTTGTCGCTGCGATCGCCGGCAGCGGCTGTAGCCGGTACACGCGCACCAAGCAGTGCCGCGCGCTGATCGCGCAAGTGAACCCGGCGCTCGACGACGTGATCACGATCACTGGCACCGGCGGCGCAGGCGGTGGACCAGCCGTCGCGGCGACAGTCGGCGGCGCAGGCGGCGCAGGCGGCAGCGACATCAAGGGCGGCACGACGAGTGGCCAGTACATGGCCGCCGCCGGTCGTTACGAGCGCCTCGCCAAACAGCTCGGCCCGATGGAGTTCTCCACCGAAGACATGGCCAAGACTGTCGCCGAATACGCAGCGGTAATGACCGCTAGCGCGCAGTCGCTGCGTGCGTTGGGCACCGCGCTCGAGTCCAACAACTACGCCGAAGCCGAAAAAGCCAACCGCGATCTCGAGCGCCTATCGGTCCGCGAACACAGCGCGATCGCCCGCATCGACGCTTGGTGCCAGCCGGGCACGTGAGCAACATTCCGACAAGAGCGTTAGCCGGCTCTCGACGTTGAGAGCGAGGAGGAGCCCCTCAGTCGTCGCGCAGTAACGGCTCGCGGACAGCGGCGTATTCTTCGATTAGAGCGCGCGCCTCTGGGGGGACATCGCTGAAACGAACGCCGTAGCCCGCGGGTGAGTCGTCGCTGAGCTCGTCTTGGGTGTATTCGACCGCGCCGAACACATTGCAGGTCGGGCCTGCCGGGAACGCCAAAGCCAGCTCGATGGGCGCGCCGAGAGCGGGCGGCTTTTCGTAAGTGGCGACGAACAAGCCACCCAGCGAACACACGTCTTGGCTGGAGACCGGCCGGAAGAAATTCGTTTTTGTGAGCGCGTCGAGCGCGACACTCACGCGCTCCGGGCGACTCATGCCCCGCTCGATCGTCCGCTGCATGTTGGCGATCGCACTGGCGATCTCGCTGAGACGTTGATCTTGGGCGCCGTTGTTGGACGCGCCCACCTGCGCCAACAGCGGTGTCACGAGCTCGCGCAGCAGAGCGAGCTGCTCGCTCGCCAGGCGCGTGAGGTCCTGCGGCGAGCTGTCGTGTAGCGTCACCGCGAGCTTCGGGCGCGCGAGCGCCTCCAGGCCTTGCCGAAGCGCGTCATCCTTTGCGGGACCGGCTGCGCTCGAGCTTTGCGTGGCGGTCACGGCGCGGGTCAACGCCTCGCGAATGCCCTTCAGTTGATCGTCGAGCAAGCTGAGGGAACCAGTAACGCGCGCGACCGGATCTTCCTCTTTGCCGCCCATGCGTTGCACACGCACGAACGCTTCTTTGATCTCAGCCCAGCGCGCTTTCTGAGCGTCGCTCTGGCGCCCGCGCATTTCGGCAAGCTTGAGCAGATTTTGTTCCGCGCCGCGGGTCAACGTCTGCGCTTCGCTCGTGTAATGATCGTCGATCAGCTGCTCGAGCTCGGCGTCGTTCATGACCGCGGCTACCTTCTCGACCAGCTTGTTCATGTTGCGGTAGCTGCCCTGCAACTTGAACGGCGGCTCGGTGCGATAGCGATCGTCCTGCGACGCAGACGCAATGTACTCAAGGTTCACGCGGAGCAGCGTGCGCTGCACCTGAAACAGCCGTTTGAACAGCGCAACGAGCTCTTCTATCTCAGCGGCGCTGTAGCCGTAGGCTAGCTCCGAGGCAGGGACTTCTTGGCCTTGCGCCATCGCCACGAGCTTGTGCACGTCCCCTGCTTCGCGCCCGGCGAGCGGCGCCAGCACGGCGTGCGAAGTGAGCGCATTCTCCAGGTAACTGAGCGCGAAGGCGTGCTCCTTGCCCTGCAATATATCGCCCAGATTATAGGTGTCGGCGCGATTTGCGAGCATATCCGGGATCTGAAAGCGTGCGCCGGACTCGGTGTACGGGTTGCCGGCCATGACCACGCAGAACTTCTTGCCCCGCAGATCATACGTTCGTGAGCGACCGTTCCACACGCCCTCGATGCGGCGCTGAGCGTCGCACAGGGAAATGAATTTCTGTAGCAGCTCTGGGTTCGTGTGCTGAATATCGTCGAGATACAGCATCACGTTGTTGCCCATCTCGAGCGCGAGGTTGATCTTCTCGACCTCTTGGCGGGCCGTCGCGTTGGGCGCTTCGCTCGGGTCGAGCGAAAGCACGGCGGTACCCAACGCGGGACCGTTGACCTTGACGAAGACCAGGCCCAAGCGGCTCGCGACGTACTCCATGAGCGTGGTCTTGCCGTAGCCGGGCGGCGAAACCAGCAGCAACAAACCCATCAAATCCGTGCGTTTGCTGGTGCCGGCGGCGCCCAATTGCTTCGCCAAATTCGCGCCAACGAGCGGCAGATAGACCTCGTCGATCAGACGGTTACGCACGAACGACGTCAGCACTCGCGCCGCGAATTCATCCAGCCGCAACCGAGCTCGCTCGCGGGCGGCCACCTCCGAGCGCAGCTTCTTGTACGCGCGGTAGCGGGGCGCGCGCTCCTCGATGACGCCGGTCACGCGCTCCAGCAGCTCATCGAAAGACACACTGAGCTCGCGATTCTTGATCCGTGGATGCGTGCCGAGCAGGCCAGTAACGACCGTTTCCGTCGCGTCCGACGAAACGTTCAGCGCAGCGCCGCCCAGCGCAAGCAAGCGCGCCGCGACTTCCAAGCGATGCCGCGCGAGGGCCGGATTCGGGTGCTGCTTCAGGAAGGCGTCTAGGTAGGCGAGCGCGATACCGAGCCGCTCCGGACCGTGTGCTTCGAGCAGCGACAGATCTTCGTCGAAGCCACGGCGCGCCGCGATCTCGTCGAGGTGTTTCTGAAATTCGACTCGCAGCTGCTCGGCTCGCGCGCTGACCGTCAAGCGCGGACGAGACACCGCGAGCTCCTCCACTAGATAGCGTGCCGCAAACACTGCCGGCACTGCCTTGCCCAGCCCCACACCTTCGGCATAGCGCGCGATCGGCAGGTCGAGCTCGCGCGCCAAGGCGAGGCTCGGACTCGGGTCAGCAAAGCTAGCCTTGAGCCGGCCAATGCTTTCGGCGCGCCGAGACAATAAATCACGCTGATCTTCGGGCAAGAACTGCCAGTACAACCAAGCCAGCGCGCGCGCGTCGGGCGAGAAGCGTAGTAGCCCCGCGCTCCTCTGCAGCGCCAAGACCTTGCCCAGGATGGCCGCAGCGTCGGCGTCATGCACACCTGGCTCGTAGCCTTCGTCGAGACGTTCGGCCGCATAGACACGGACTACCTCCGGCAAGCGCCCCTCTCGCAAAGCCAGCTCGAGCGCCGCTAAGCTCAGACCGGCTCGCCCGGCGTCCGCGTCGCTCAGCAGCGAGACGGCCAGATACTCGGCCCGATACACGTCGGCGGTCTCGGAGACCAGCGCCTGATCCCAGAACTCACGACCGCGCTCCAGCCCCTCGTCCGACAATGCCTCGTAGAAGTCCGTGCCGGTCAGGTGGCAGAACAAGCCGCCTTCGCGGGCCACGATCGTCAGCTCGAGCGGCTGCGTGTTGACCAGGAAGCGATGCTCACCGAAACGGATCGAGTCATCGTCTCCGCCCGACAGCTCGGTCTTGTCGCGCAGCGCGCGCAGCGCGGTCTGCTTGGCCGACTTGAGCTTCGAGTCGAGCTCCTCGGCCCGCACCGAGTCACCGAGCTCGAGCAGCTGACCTCGAAGGTCCTCGAGCTTGCCCAACATGGGATCGGCAACGAAGAAAGCGTTCAGCTCATCGACGCGCTTGAAGTTTTGTGCGCGGCGAACAATGCCAGACAAGATGCGCTCGGCTGCGAGCGCAAAGCTCTGCGCGCGCCGCTGCCGCTCCTCGACGATGGCCTGTCGGCGCGTCGCGATTGCACCGAGCACCTCTTCGCGCTTTTCGGCAATCTCCGGGGCAAACTCGGCAAATTCACCGAAGCGCCCTTCAAGCTCCTCGAGCTGAAGCATCAGACGACCGAGCTGCTCATCGCAGGACTCGGGCGTCTTGGCCAAGCTCAGCGCACTGACCACGTTTTGACCGAGCAGCTTGAACTGGACGGCGAACTCCGCACGGCCCTCAGTCGACGATAGCTCTTGATAGCGGCCGTCAAAGATCGCGCGCGCTCGGTTCTGTTTGGCGAACGCGGCACTCGTGCCGTCCAGGATGCTGGTGCGTGCCGTCGGATCGGCGACCTTGAGACCATTCACGGTCTCGGCCAGCAACGTGAGCCCTTCGTGAATGCGCTCGAGCTCGCTCTGCAATGGGCCGAGCTCATTGGCGGTCTTGGTCGCTTCTACTTTGCCAACCAACGCATCGAGCTCTTCCAGCAGCGGCTTGAAGGCATCGACAGAAAGAAAGAAACCGACGCACGCCGCGCTGACTTCATCGAAGCGTTTGACGACCTCCGCTTCCAGCTCGAGGACCCGCGCCGCGTCCACGGAGCGAACATCCTTGAGCGTCACCAGCGCGCCGCGCTGTTTCTTCAGCGCGCTAAGCGCCC
>DATCFJ010000320.1:0-8493 GCA_036509605.1 Polyangiaceae bacterium
TCTTCCGCCAAAATTCGATCTTCTTCGGCAGAGCGTCCGCGGCGACGAGTGCCGGCGATAGGCCTGAGCGTGATGCGCCTGTTCTCGACGCGCACGAGGGTTTCGGGGCTCGCGCCGGCGATGGCCACCGCGGGAGCGTTGCCGCGCTCGGGCAACTCCAGCAAATACATGTACGGAGCGGGCGAGAGCACGCGCATCGCGCGGTACACGTCGAACGGGTCGGCGCCGCCGGTGGGCGTCGAAAACGTGCGCGCCGGCACGATCTGAAACGCATCCCCCGCGCGGATGTACTCCTTCGCGCGCTCGACGACGCGGCAGTAATCCGCATCGCTCATGTTCACGTCGACGTCATTCGGCAGCGCTTGCGGATCGGGCGGCGTGATCAGCGGCAGCGTGGTGGCCTCGGAGAGGTCATGCTCGGCGCGCTCCAGCTCAGCTTGGTCATGCGCAGCGATCACCGCGGTGTGCGTGAGATTGTCGAACACCACCACGGTGGCATCGGAAATCATGCGCGCGATCGGGCGCTTCTTGCCCAGCAGCTCGGGCCAGGGCAGCACCTTGGTGACGAAGTGCACCATGTCGTACGTCAGAAGGCCCACACAGGCGGTAGCGAAGCGCGCCGCGACGTCGGTCTCGTCTGGCCCGCCAGCAGGCGCCAGCTGCGAGAGGCGCGTGAAGGGATCCACGCCGGCCTCGCCGTAAATGACGTGCTGGGTGCGCGGGCGATAGCCGAGAATCGAGTAGCGACCCCAACGCTCACCGCCGACAACGCTCTCGAGCAAGAACGATCCGCCTTCCGAGCGCTTACGCAGCGCTTGGTAAGCACCTACCGGCGTGATGCCGTCGACGACGAGTGTTTTCTTGTACATGAGGCCGCTAGAGCGAGGAGGTCGAAACGCTGTCTTCTGAGCATAGCCCCGAGCCGACGAAAACTCGAGAATCTGCGCGAGAGCTCGGGAACGGTCGGTAACGCTCGGCGTTTGACCTCGAGCCCGGGGCCGAGCCATGCTGCGCGGGCTTTGATGGGCGCGATTTCTGGCCGAGGCTTTTGCGTCAGCGCGCTGTGCGCGCTTTTCGTGTTATGCGCGGGCGGCTGCAAGAGCGTCAGCGAACGGCGCCTGCAGGACACCGAAGGCCGAGAGTTCCTAGCCAAGTGCCAGCGTAGCGGTGAGTGCACGCTGAGCCAAACTGCCGGGCAAGACGCACAGGCCGGCAAGACCGCGTTTACGCTCACGCATACGGGTAGGCTGGTCGGCATCTGCGACGTGGTCCCCGGTGGGGTGCCCGACACGCCGGCCGAATGCCGCGCATTGGTCTGCCAAGCCGACACCGACTGCCCGCCGAGCCACGGCTTGAAGGATGGACAATGCGTGAACGCGCTGTGCACCGATCCGGCACAGACACTGGCGACGCCCGATTCGGTCATGCTGTGCTTGGCCGGTTCGGGCGTCGGTCACGACCAACCTCGGCAAGTCGAGCGCTACGCTTTGGGCCTCAATTGCGGAGCTCCCTGCAAAGTACCCGCGCCCTGTCGCCAGCCTTGAGGGCAGTCCTGGAATCAGCGGGGGTTGTGGGCTAGCCTGCGCCCCTTCCATGACCGAATCTTCCTCGCTCGAGCCGAGCATCGCGCTCGCCGCGTACGCCGAGCCGCTGGCCTCGAATCGACGCGTTTTGGTATTCGGCAACGCCCTGGCCGCGCTGTCCGTACAGCTCCTGGAGCGCGGCGCGCGCTCGGTGCACGTGTGCGATGCCGACCCGGTGCGTGTCTCCGAAGCCGCCGCCCGCAACCGCTCCTCGCAGATCTCGTTTTCGAGCCTGGCCGACAGCGATCTCTCCGTACGTGACGGCTCATTCGAGCTGGTGCTGGTCGAGAACCTCGGCGCGTTCGGCCCGATGGGCCTGGTCAGCAAGGCCAAGCGCGCGCTAGCCCCGCGGGGCGTCGCGGTCGTGGCTTGTCCGAATCCGGAAGCCGCTTTCCCGCTCCTGCAGAGCGGCAACCCCGCCGCCACGCGGCTCAACTACTACGCGCTGTACGACGCGGTCGCCGCCGAATTCGAGCACGTGCGCATGCTCGGCCAAACGCCCTTCGTCGGCTACGCGATCGCGGATTTTTCAGCTGCTGGGGAGCCCGAGCCCGCGCTCGACACGAGCTTCGTGCCCGGCGGCGCCGAAGAACCGGATCTGTTCATCGCGCTCGCGTCCGAGCACGAAGTGCGGCTCGATGAGTTCGCAGTCATTCAGCTACCCACGCGCCGCTTGCTGGGCAGCATGGGGGTTTCGGCCCAAACCCCCGCCCCGATCCCCCCTCCCAACAAGGCCGCAGACGCGGAGCTCGCGCGCCTCAATCAATGGATCAAAGAGCTCGAAGCGCGCGCCAGCACCGCCGACGAACGCGCGGACCACGCCGACACCGAGCAGGGCGAGCTGCAGAAGCAGCTTCAAGCGGAGCAACAAGCGCTCAGCACACTGAAAGCTCAGCACGAGAAGGAGTTGGCACGAGCGCGCGCCGAGCTCAGCGCGAAGGCCAGCGAGCTCAGCGCGAAGACCAGCGAGCTCAGCGCGAAGACCAGCGAGCTCAGCACGAAGACCAGCGAGCTCAGCGCGAAGACCAGCGAGCTGTCGCGTGTCACGAGCGAGCTAGCCCAGCGCGATCGGCAACTGGCAGAGAAGAAGGCGCTCGAGCAAGAAGGCAGCCCTGAGCTTCTGGCATTCGAGCAGCAGCTCGTCGAGCGCGGCGGGGAAGTGCGCCGGCTGGAGCAAGATCTGCGCACGGCCGAACGCACGGGCCGCGAGCTGGCGCGTGAGCTGGAACGGCGCCGCGCCGATCAAGCGACAGCCGGGGGGGCCGAGCTCGAACGCGCCCTCGCCGAGCGCGAGGCAGACCTGCAAGCCGCCGCCTGGACCATCGAGAGCCTGTCGTTGCGCCTCGAATTGGCCGGAAAGTCGCCTGGCGAACTGGCCAGCCCAGAATCCGCGCGTCCGAGTGACGAAGCGCGTTGACAGGTTGATCGGAAGCCTTACCTTCCCGACCAAGTTTCCCGGCCGGCGACATCAAGCATGAGTGAAAAGCGCGACTTTTACCTGGTCCTGAGCGTGACTCGGGAAGCCTCCGACGACGACATCAAGAAGGCCTATCGCCAAGCCGCCTTGAAGCATCACCCGGATCGCAACCCGGGGGACAAGGCCGCCGAGGAAAAGTTCAAGGAGGCCACCGAGGCTTACTCCGTACTGTCGGACGCTGAAAAGCGTCAGGCTTACGACCGCTTCGGGCACGCCGGGCTGAATGGCGCCGCGGGCTTCGACTTCAACAACGCTGGGATGGGCGATATCCTGAGCCATTTCCAGGACATGTTCTCCGATTTCTTCGGGGGCAATGCGGGCGGTGGCGGTCAGCGTCGCAAGCGCGGGCCCGAGCGCGGTCAAGACGTCCGCGTCGAAGCCGTCATCTCCTTGAAGGACGCGCTGCTAGGCGGCAAACACGAAGTCTTGGTGAGCGGCGCTGCCCCTTGCGAGACGTGCCTCGGCTCGGGCGCCGAGCCCGGAACCAAAACCGAAACGTGCACTCAATGCCGCGGCTCGGGGCAGGTCACGGCCCAGCGCGGCTTCATCATGTTCTCGAGTCCGTGCGCGCGTTGCCGCGGTACGGGTCAGTATCTGCCTTCGCCATGCAAAGCGTGTCGTGGCTCGGGCGCCGTGGAGCGCCAACGCAAAGTGCTCGTGGCTATCCCCGCGGGGATTGATTCCGCGCAGCGCCTGCGCGTACCCCGTCAGGGCATGCCCGGCCCCAACGGCTTGCCCGCCGGTGATTTGTACGTCGACATCGAGGTCGAGGCCGATGAACGCTTCGAACGCCAAGGCGCCGACCTCGGCACGCGCGCTTCGATTTCGTTTGCCGAAGCCGCGCTCGGCAGCAAGCTCGAGATCACCATGCCGGACGACACGGTGATCAGCGCCGAAGTGCAGCCCGGTACACAACCGAACAGCGTGATCGTCGTGCGCGGCCAAGGCATGCCCCGTTTGGATCGCCATGGCCGCGGGGATCTGCACGTCGCCGTCAATGTGCGCGTACCGACCAAGCTCAGCAAAGCCGCCAAGAAGCTGCTGCGCGAGCTAGACGCCGAGCTCGGCGGCGAATCGGCTCCAGAAGCCTGATCTGCGACGCGACGCATTCCACGACGGAGGCCGGACACGGCTTTGCGGCTCGCGCGCGCAAACCCATGTCGGCCTTCCTTCAAGATTGGTCACATCTTGGGTCGGGGCCTTTCCGCGCGCGCCCCAGTTGCAAAACTTTTGCATAGGACGCGCTTCTGCGGCGTCTAGGCTGCCCGCGAGAACCACGATCTACGTCGGAAGGCCGACGTAGATCGGCTCCCACGCGAGGGCACGAGACCGTCCGCAGCGCTCGCGCGAGTCTCAAGCCATGATTCTGGCAAGCCGCCCACGTGAACGCGGCGCGCCTGCCCTGGGCTGGCACAGCTTGAGCCGGGGTGCTGCCGGCTTCCTGCCAGTGACGAAGGAATCAGCACTAACCGAGCTTCTGCGCCAGCCGCAGCAGCTCGGCGCGGGTCTTCTCCAATGGTTCGCTGAGCTCGGCGTCTTGGCACAGGAAGCGCTCTAGCTCGGGCATCACCGCTAGCGCTTTGTCGAGCCGCTCGTCAGTGCCTTTTTCGTAGGCGCCGAGCGCGATCAGGTCGCGCTTCTGTTCGTACGTCGCGAGCGCGCTGCGCACGCGACGCGCGGCCTGCACGTGGGCCGACGTGACGACTTGGTCCATCACCCTGGAGAGTGATATCACGGCGTCCACCGCCGGGTAGTGGCCACGTGACGCGATCTGCCGATCGAGTACGATGTGGCCGTCCAAGATGCCGCGCACCTCGTCCGCGATCGGTTCGTCCATGTCACCACCTTCGACGAGCACGGTGTAAATCGCGGTAATCGCGCCCGTTTCGCCTTGACCGCTGCGCTCGAGTAAGCGCGGCAAGAGGGCGAACACGCTCGGCGGGTAGCCGCGTCGCGCGGGCGGCTCACCGGCGGCGAGCCCAATCTCGCGTTGAGCGCGCGCGACGCGCGTCACTGAGTCGACGAGCAGCATCACGTTCTTGCCCGCGTCGCGAAAGTATTCGGCGATCGCGGTTGCAACTTGAGCCGCGCGCAGGCGCTCGACGGGCGGCGCGTCACTCGTGGCAACGACGACCACCGAGCGCGCACGCCCCGCGGCGCCCAGGGCGCGCTCCAAGAACTCCGACACCTCACGACCGCGCTCACCGACCAAGGCGACGACCACGACGTCCGCGCTGGTACCGCGAGCGATCGCGCCCAGCAGCATGCTTTTGCCGACGCCGGAACCGGCAAACAAGCCCACGCGCTGGCCGACGCCCAGCGTCATCAGGCCGTCGATTACGCGCACGCCGCTGGCTACAGCGGTGTCCACCGGTCGACGACCGAGCGCGGGCGGGGGCGCGCGGTCGACCGGCACCCATTTGAGCCCCGTTGGAGCTTCCCGACCGTCGATTGGACGCCCCAGGCCGTCAAGCACGCGGCCGAGCAGGGCCTCACCCGCTGCGACCTCCAGCCCGCTGCCCGTGGACTCCACGAGGTCGTCGGGGCCCACACCAGACAGATCGCCGAGTGGCACGACCAAGGCCTCGCCGGCGGCGAACCCGACGACCTCGGCACTGAGAGGCTCACCGCGGCGGTGCACAATCAGCACGTCGCCGACGCGCGCCCCGGGTAAAGTGACTCGCAGCATCAAGCCCGTCACCCCGACGACCTTGCCCACCGGGCGTAGCGTGGCTGTACCCGCCAGCCGAGCTCGCAGCGAATCGATGTCCACGGCAAGAGTTTGCCCAAAGCCGATGAAGGGTGGGAGGCTTTTGTCGTGGGTCCGACTTACCAAGCCATTCGCCGCAATTTGGCGCGTCAACTCAGGCTGCCTGCGCGCGTCCGGGCTCTGGCTTCTGCCGTCGCCCTGCTCGCGTTTGGCTGCCAAGCCTCCGTCAGCGCCAGCGCGAACAAGCACGTGAAGGCCGAAGCCGAGGAAGGCCCGGACTTCGATAAGCCGATCACCGCGGACGCGCTCGCAGCCAAACCACCGCCCGCCATCGCGTTGGCGGATACGGCGCTGCTCGGCGCGCGCCATGACATGAGTCTCGTCGCCGAGCACGCGAACGCTGCGTGCGCGTGCGTGAAAGTCGGGCTCGGCGCAGCGCAGTCCGCGGCCTTTCAGTGGCAGAGCGGCGTCCCGCATTTGAACGACGACATTCAGCTCGCAGTCGCGCTGTCGTCGGAGAGCATGGCGTGCACCGGCGAGCCCAAAGGCGCATCTGGCGCTTCGTACTGGGGCTATCGCATCTCGGGCAACGACGTAATCGTATTCTTGGAAGGCGTGCGCGCGGGTCGTCCGCGCACGGGCGCCGCAATCATTCCGAAGCCAGTGGGTGACGGCAAAGTGTATGTCGCACCTGCCACGAGCAAGCAGCCCTACGGCCGTCCATTGAACGGCAAAGGCGAGCGCTGTGAGATTGGGAATGTCGCAACGAAGCGCAGCAGACCGTTCACGATGGGTGAGCTCGGCGATACGTCAGCGAAGGACGCGAACAGCGCCCCAAGAGTCGACGCTGGGGAATAAAGCTACGGGGAATAAAGCCCCGCGCTGTTTCGCTGCAACATTCGCTCAAGATAAATAATTGATCAGACTTCACATTGTAGTGGATGAAAGATCGAAGGTCGTGTGTCCTTGTGTGGTGGGCGCGGCCGAGGAGCACCCCTCCCCCCACCACCAAGTGCCCTCGGTCGCGTCCCCATTTATTGGCCTCGTTTCGAAGCCGAAAACGCCTCGTTTCCGCGCAGGCCGCCGCGTGCACCGCGAGCGGTGATAGCCTCCGCAGCGTGTTCAAACCGCGCATCGTTCGGGGCTTCGGGCTTTGGGTTTCAGTGATCGCTACGCTCGCGGTCTCGGGCGCTAGCTGCGCGGCGGGAAGCGCGAAGCAATGCGCGACCGACGCCTGGTCAGGCACCTGCAAGCTGCGCGGCATCACCAAAGTCGAAGAGCGTGAGATGCCTGTGCCGTGGGTCGTGTACGAAGCGATCTACACGCCGCAACGTAACCCGCAGTATCCGCAATTCACGCCCGCGGACGTGCGCGTCCGTTTGGGCGCCCAAGCGCAATACGAGCAAGCGCTGAAGAAGCACTTCAACGCGCAGACCGACGTCACGTGCCACTCGGAGGTCACGGCCGGCAGTTGCGTCCCCGGTGACGTGAAGGCCGACGTCGTGGAGTTCGATGCCACCCACGCGGAAGCCCTGGAAGCGACGCACGCCAAAGGCTGCGCGGCCATCGAATCCGTCAGCGACCAGGAGCGCTTGAGCCAATCACGCCAAGCGTCAGTCGTGATTTCGGAGCGTTTCAGCTTCGCCGACGGCTCGTCCGCGCTGGCCCCCGAGGCGACTGACACGGGCAACGCCATCGCCAAACGGCTCGCTGCGGACGCCAGCATCGAGTGCGTCGGCCTCGTCGGACAGATCACGAACGGCGAGCCGCCCGCTCTGGCCGAGGCGCGAGCGCGCGCAGTGCGCGGGCTCCTGGTGTCCCTCGGAGTCGACAAGAGCCGGCTCACGACGATCGCCGTCACCGAGAGTGTGTACGGTGCCGCCGCCAAGCCTCAGGCCGCCGAAGCAAACAACCGCCGCGTTTCGCTGAGCGTATTGCTGAAGACCGGCGCTCCTGCCGGGCAGTGAGCGCCGTGCCGGCAATCGCACGCTCGTCTCTTTGGTTGGCCGTTGCTGCGCTGGTAGTCGGCGCGGTGGCGCAAGCAGAGCAGAGCCCGGCACCGACGACGCCACCGACCAAGAGCACGCCCGCGCCGCTCTCGTCCGCGCCAAGCGCCACGAACGCGGCGATCCCGGACGACATGCTGCCCGTGCCCGGCGGAACCTTCACCATGGGCGCAGACGGCATCGGCGAGCGCGACGAACAGCCGGCGCACTCAGTCACGGTCGCAGGATTTCTGCTGGACAAGACCGAAGTCACCAACGAAAAATACTTGGAGTGCGTGAACGCGGGCGCGTGTAAGCCGTACCGCGACAACGTGGCGCGCGGCTTCGGCGCTGGACCCGAAGCAGGCTTTCGCGGTCCGCAGCAACCCGTAGTCGGCGTGTCTTGGTTCGACGCCGGCGATTACTGCAAATTCCGCGGCAAGCGCTTGCCCGGCGAGGCCGAGTGGGAACGTGCGGCTCGCGGTGACGACGGACGCAAATATGCGTGGGGGAACAGCGCCCCCGATGCCGAGCAGCTGGCCTGCTTCGGGCGCAAGGTGGGCGCGAAGGGTGCCACCACCGTGCCTGTGGGCTCGTACCCCGAAGGTCGCGGGCCGTACGGTCACTTCGATCTCACGGGCAACGTCTGGGAGTGGACGCGGGACATCTACGATCCGATGGCTTACACCCGCGACGGGAGCCCACAGGGTGTGCCGGGTAGCTGCGAGCAAGTGCTCG
>DATCFJ010000321.1:0-4327 GCA_036509605.1 Polyangiaceae bacterium
GGCTACCTCGAGCGCCAGCGAGTCATCACCGTCGACCCGGATGCCAACGTGCCGAGACCCATCCGAGCACGAGCACTCGGCACAGCTGGGGCTATTCGAGGAGCACTGAACTGAGAGCTGACGGCAAGAGCCGGCGCGACAAACTGCCTTGCAGGGCGGAGGTTTGTTCGCGCTGCGGGGTCGCCCTCGCCCTGGTGTCGCCTCACGTCGAGGTCGTCTTCACGATTCAGCCAGCGATCCTCGAGGGTCGCGCGCGATGAGCCTGGTTTGGATAGGGCTGGGATCAAATCCCCAAACTCGGGTGCAAGGGAGAATCCCCCGCACCGAGCGGCGCAAGCTGTAGTAAGAAGGCCGAGCTGTGCCAAGTCGAGCGAGTGCTCTGAAAGCCGAACAAGCGAGCCGCGGTTCCCTCGTTGCTATCGGCAATTTCGACGGCGTGCACTTGGGGCACCGCGCGGTGATCGAGGCCGCGTTGGCCGAGGCGCGTGACACCGATCTGCGCCCGCTCGTGCTCACCTTCGACCCGCACCCTTCGGAAGTGCTCGGTCGCGGTGTGCGCCCGCCGCTGACGCGGCTGGAGCGCAAGGTCGAGCTGATCGAGCGGCTCGGCCCCGAGCTAAGCGTCGTCGTCGAACCCTTCACGCGCGAGCTGTCGCAACTCACGCCCGCGCAGTTTGCGCGCGACTTCGTGGTCGGGCTGCTCGGAGCGAAGGTCGTGATCGTCGGTGAAAATTTTCGCTTCGGGCACGAGCGTGCTGGCGACCTGGCGACGCTCGTCAAGCTGGGAGAGGAGCTTGGGTTTCAAGCGCACGCTTCGTCGTTGAGTGGCGACGCAGCCGGTCCCTACTCGAGCACACGCGCGCGTGCCGCGCTCGCCGCTGGCGACCTGAGCGCCGCCGAGCGCGTGCTCGGTCGGCCGCATTCCCTGAGTGGAACGGTCGTCGCAGGCGCGCAGCGTGGCCGGACGATCGGCGTGCCCACCGCCAATCTCGGCGGAGTCAGCGAAGCCCTGCCGCCGTACGGCGTGTACGCCGTGCTCGTCGACCGTGTGACGGAGAGCGGCGCGGTCGCGCTCGGGACTGGCGTCGCCAACATCGGTCTCCGGCCCACGGTCAGCGCGGGCTTCAGCGTCGAAGTGCATCTGTTCGATTTCTGCGCCGATATCTACGGCGCGACGCTGCGCGTGCACCTCGCGGCTCGCCTGCGCGACGAACAAAAATTCGCGGGCTTGGCCGAGCTCAAAGCACAAATTGCGCTCGATATCGGCCGATCCCGAACGGCTCTCGTGGACGCGACGCCGGACCCGGCGGCACGCGGGGCCTGGCGCTGACGGCTGGCCGCTAACGCGACGTCACTGCTCGAATTGTCTCCCGTAGCCCAGAATTTTGCGTGATGTACCGGGCTCGGCAAGGCGGCTTCCTGAAAGGCGTCCAGCCCGCTTGACCCCGCGCCGCGCCGGACCGCAATAATACCGCCTCATGCACGGAAGCGACGGCACTGACGATCTCGAGCGGCTGAGCCGCGAGCAGCTTATCTTGAAGGCGCGCGTGCTTGGGGTGGAGCGCCCCGAGCTGATGACGCGCGTCGAGATGCGAGACGAAATCGTACGCCGCTCCGAGCCGGATCCGGTGCAGCAGAAGCGCGCCCGCGGCTTCTTGGGTGTCGCGCGTGATCTCGTGGCGAGCGTGGTCGAAGCCGGTTTGAATCTGCCTGATGCCGCGGCGATCATCCGCGGCGAAGGCGCGCGTGAGGGCGAATGGAAAGGTCCGCCACCCGTCGCCACGGTAACGCTCGCCGAAATCTACGCCGCGCAAGGCCATCTCGATCGCGCACTGCGTATGCTCGACGAAGTGCTGGCAAAGGAGCCCGACCACGACGCCGCGCGCTCGCTCCGCGATCGCCTAGCCGCCGGCGCCGACGTTCCCAGGCAACCCGCTCCGCGCCGCCAGCGCATCTCCTTCGCCGATCCCCCAGAATCCGACCTCTCACCCGAGCCCATCGCCCAATCCGCCCCCGAGCCCAAGCCCGAGTCCGAATCCGCCCCCGAGCCCGAGCCCGCACCCGCACCCGCTCCTGTCCCCGCCCCCATTCCCGAATCCGCCGCCGCGCCGCCCCCCGCCTCTCCTTACGTCCTAACGCTCGCCGTCGCCGGCCAACGCCAAGTGTATTGGGAAGTCCCCGCACACACCTGGGACGCCCTCCGCTCCCGAGCCCCGCACGGTCGCGCGGTACTGCGCGTGCTCAGCTTTCGCACTCGCGCCGGCAAGGTCGAACGCCGCGCGCACGATCTTTCGCCGGAAGCTGAAGTCGGCAGCGCAGTTCTGCCCGGGCTCAACGCGGACGCGGTGGTTCGCGCCGCGCTTGGCTGGGAATCCGACGGTCGCTTCTTGCCGTTCGTGATCGCCTCGGATCTCGTGCCGGGGCGCTTCCGCGCGCATCCGCTGGTCGGTCCGGTCGCGGCCGAGGTCGAGCAACGCGCGGTTGCGCACTTGTCACGCGGCGCGGCGCGCTGAGCTCGCAGCGACGCGGATCCTGCACGCAAGGCGCAACCGCGCCGCGCGCCTGGCCGACCTTTGCTCATGCGCAGGGGGATTTGGGGGGCAGCAATCTCGAGCTTGGTTCTGGCCGCTGCGCCGGCACAAGCCTCGCCCAAGCCGGGCAGCTTTTGGATTTCGTTGTCCGCCGAGTATCGCACCGGTGCCCTGCTTCGTGAGTGGGGCGGCTTCTTGGCCGTCGGTATCCCGCTCGATCGCTTCGCGCAGCCGCGCGCGCTCGCCGTTCTCGCTGTCCCCGTAGTCGGCTCGGGCCTCGCAGAGAACCCACCCAAAAAAGAAGCCGTACCCTCCCCAGCAACGGAGTCGCCGCCGCCGAGCAAGACGACCAAGAATGCGCCCGGCGATCTCGCGTCTGGCAAAAGCGAACCGCTGCTGCTGCTTACACCGCGGCTCGCGCGCGGCACGGTTCGCCGTGCCCTGGCCAGCGCAGGCTATCTGGACGCGCGCACGCGGCTAACGAGTCTGTCCGCGCGCTCGCGCAGCTCAGCCGCGTTACCCGAGTTGCGTTTGCGTGCGCTACGCACCACTGGCCAAACCCTACGCCTCACGCCAACCACGGATGACCCGTACCGGTACAGTACGGCAGGCGCGGCCGAGCTTGCGTTCGAAGCGCGGCTCACCTGGCATTTGGATCGCTTGGTCTTCTCGAACGAGGAAGTCGGTATCGAGCGGTTGCAGAGCGAGTGGAACGCCAGCGAGCACAAGCTGATCGAGCACGTGCTCTTGCAGCTCGCCCTTTGGCAGCGCAGCCGCGTGCGCGCAGCGGACGTGGACAGCGAGCCAGAAGTGCGCGAAACCGCGGAGCTTCTTGCCATCGGCGCGGCGGTCGAGCTCGACGTGCTCACCGACGGCTGGTTTTCCCAGGCGATCGACGAAAGGGCGGGGCAGAGCGAGAGCGAAGCTGGCGAACCGGCGAAAGCCGAGGTAGACACGCCTCGCCATGCTCGCTGATGCCCGTAACCACCTGTCCGACCTCCAAAGGCGCGTTGATGCGCTAAGGGGGTCTCTTTGACGTCCCGGCACTGAAGCGGGAAATCGAAGAGCTCGACGAACTGTCTGCGGCACCCAAATTCTGGGACAATCAAGAGAAGGCACAAGCCTTGATGCGCAAGCGCGCATCGGCGGCCGAAAAGTTGGTCTGGATCGAAGCGCTCACGAAGGACGTCACGGACGCGGTCGAGCTGCTCGAGCTGGGCGCTGCCGACAACGACGAAGAGATCGTAAATGAGGTCTTTGCCCAGGTGCCTGCCCTCGAAGAGCGCGTCCGCAAAGTCGAGCTGCAGCGCATGCTCTCGGGCCCAGTGGACCACGCGAACGCGATTGTCAGCATTCACCCAGGCACCGGTGGCACAGACGCCAAAGACTGGGGCGAGATGATGCTGCGCATGTATCTCCGTTGGTGCGAGCGCCGCGGCTTCAAGACCGAAGTGATCGATTTTCAGCCCGGTGATGAAGCGGGCATCGACGGCGCTTCGTTCACCGTGAACGGTCCGAACGCGTACGGCTATTTGCGTGCCGAGATGGGCGTGCACCGGCTGGTGCGGATCAGTCCGTTCGACGGCAACGCGCGTCGACAAACCAGTTTCGCTGCGATCGAAGTCACCCCGGATATCGAGGACGAGATCGACATCGAGATCAAAGACGGCGATCTCGAGACCACCACCATGCGCGCCGGCGGCAAGGGCGGGCAGAACGTGAACAAGGTCGAGACGGCCGTGCGCATGAAGCACATCCCGACGGGCATCGTCGTCGTGTGCCGCGCCGAGCGCAGC
>DATCFJ010000322.1:0-2586 GCA_036509605.1 Polyangiaceae bacterium
AGCCCATGTAGAGACCAGCCGCGCCGAATACCAGCGCGAACTTGGCGTACGAATCCCCTGGTAGGAGCAACCCTACGGCGGGAATCACGGCGAGCGCGTACCCCGCGGCGAGCACGTGCTGCTTCGAATAACGGTCCGCAAGCCAGCCGGCGATTGAACAGCAGGCCGTGTAGACGACGTTGTATCCGACGTAGAAGCCCATCGCGAGAGACGCGGCGTGCGCCGCGCCCAAGCGAGGCGTCCATGCCTGTGTCGCCCATAGAATGAGCAACGTGTTCGAGTAGTCGCCGAGGCCCGCAAGGCCGACGCCGGCCAAGAATCTTCTGAAGTCCACGGGCAGTGCCTTGGCATTGGCGATGAACGGCTTCGGCGGTCCTGGATCGTGCGGCTTCTCCCGCACTAGCAGCGTGATGCACAAAGCCGCGCATAGCCCTGGAACGAGCGTGAACAAGAACACGCGGCGCGCCGAGAAGATCAGCGCCAACCCCAAAGCAAGCAGCGGTCCCAAGATCGCGCCGGTGCTATCCATCGTTCGCTCCAGCCCGAACGCACGCCCGTATGTCTCCTTCGTCGTCGCTTCGGTCAAAAGGACGTTGCGAACCGGGGTCCTCACTCCGCGCCCCAGCCAGCCGAACGTGCGCCCAACTAAGATGTGCCAGGACTGCGTCGCGAAGGCAAAGCTTGCCATGCCCGATGCAGTCATGAAGTAGCCCACGACAGCCAGCGGCTTTCTGCGTCGAAGCCCATCCGAATAGTGCCCGGAGGCGAGCTTTGCGAAACTCGAGAGGCCGTCCGAGAGCCCTTCGATCAAGCCGAGCGCGGCCGAGCCGGCACCGATCGAGGCGAGCAGCGCCGGCATCGCGCTGGTAGCCATCTCATGGCCAACGTCAGAGAACAGACTCGCTAACCCGATGCCGAGGACCGTGCGGTTTAGCCATGAGCTTCGTGGAGCTTCGTTATTGTTGGAGGGCATGGCCGTACTTTGTCGTGTGAGTCTCGCGGAACGCCCTCAGGCTGGCACAGATGCGGCACAGCGGGTGCGCTGATCGGCAGCAACCTGTTCCGGCGTTGAGCGCACAGTGCACTCAGTGCACAGGCGACGGGCTCTTAGGACTCGAGCGATTTCGCCAAAACGTTCGGGGAGACGCGCGCGCTGGTGAGACGCTTTGCCTGTGACACTCGGCCGCGATCGTGGCCGTGCGGCGTGAAGGAATGGATCGAGGCAGGTTTGCGCCAAGTGCGGTCTTGCGGGCGTTGCTTGAGAGATGGTGCGCGTAAATACCTGGTCTCGGCGCTGGTACGCTAGCTGCAACGGCTCGCCTCAATCCGCGAACTGCCTCGCGGCCACCATTCAATCCGAGGGAGTCTTACTATGAGTCTTCGAATCAAGACCGCGTTGTCGGCGTCTGCTCTTTTATTGGGGTTCGCGCTCTTGCCGAGCACGGCGCAGGCTAAGCAGCTCGATCAATGTGGCGGCGTCTTTCTGAGCGCTGACTCCCAGTGCGAATTCAAGCCCGTCCAGGATTGCATGACCACGTGTGCGACCACATCGGTCGAGCAGGTCTGCGCGCAAAAGACGTTCAGCATGTGCAGCGGGGGCTGTACGACGACCGACATGACGTCCTGCACGAAGACCCACAGCGACTCCTGTGCGAAGGAATGCGACAGCATCACTACGAAGAGCTCGCACGAGGTCTGTACTACCGAGTGTACGGATAATTGCACGAAGGACGCGGTCTCGAAGAACAGCTTCGGCGGCGATATGAACAAGTGCCATCAGAACTGCTCGCACGACTGTGAGACTCAGTGCAACACCTGCAGCGAGACCGATCAGAGCACCGATTGCATGACCAAGTGCATGAGCGTCACCACTAGCGAGTGCACGGAAGAAGTGAATCGTGACTGCGTCCTCAGCTGTCAGACCGACAACTACACCAGCTGCGAGACCGACACCGTCAATACCTGCAACACGACCTGCACGGACAAGGGCGGCGCGCTGTTTTGCGACGGACAATTCATCGACGCCAGCGACCTGCAGGCTTGCGCGGATCAGCTCGCTACCGAATTCTCGTTCAATATCGACGTGACGGCTCACGTTGCCGTGAGCGGCAACGGTACCGTGACGACCACCAACGGCAATGGCTCGAAAACCACGACCAAGTGCTCCTTCAGCCCGCCGACGCCGGGTAAAAACGGCATGGCATTGGGCGCCCTGGCTCTGCTCGGCGTGGTTGTCGCCCGTCGCCGCCGCCGCGCCTGAGCGGCGTCTCGGCAGCGCGGCCCTGACTCGAAGATCCGCTTCGTGCCGAAGTGTGCCAATTCCAGGCTGAGAAATGCCGGAAATTCGCGGCATTTCGCTTGGTACGGTCGCTGCAATCTCCAGGGGCACGCCGCCTCGACCGCGAGAGGTGAACCCTGGAGAACCGCAGATGAACTTCGAACGTAGCTTCCTGAGGCAACACGGATTGACGGTCGCCTTTGCGGCGGCGCTCTTGGCGACGGCCTGCGGCGGCACATTCTCTGGAGTCGGCGAAGCGGGAGCCGGTGGCAGCGGGGCGGGCGGACCGACTGCCGGCGCCGGTGGCA
>DATCFJ010000323.1:0-5329 GCA_036509605.1 Polyangiaceae bacterium
AGTCGACGCGCGTGGCGCTCGTCAACGCGCTCGTCGCCCTGAAGACCGAGGAAGCGCTGGCTCCGCCGCTGGTACGCTTCATGGGCGTACCCGATCCGCTGAGCAACGGGCTCGAGGCGGCCGAGCGCGCCAAGATCCTGCAATACGTGGGCGGCCCCGAGGGCCAGGATCTCGACCGCCTGCGCAAGCAGAGCTCACTCGGCGTCACAGTCACGCTCACCATTCCGTCCGGGGGCAACGGGCGAGGGGTGCGAGCCTTCGTGCGCGCGCGAGCCGCAGGCCCCGCCGCAGGCGAAGTGCTGATCGCGGCAGCCGCGCCCGATTGGGGTGGCAAGCACTTGCCGAGGCTGCCCAGCTTGGACGCCGCGCACGCCCTTCGCTTGCACATTCCGCCAGGCCCCGAGCCGGTCGTGGTGTACGGCGAGCTGCCGAAGAGCGTCGGCGCGCGGGCTGGCTTGCGAGGTCGCTTCGTGGTCTTCGCCGACAGCACGGTACAGCTCGATGCCATTAGCCTGATCCCGCTCGCAGACGAGCTGCCAGCACCGCCACCGAAGCCCTGGCGGCCGGATGAAAGCCACGCGGGGGAGGCCGGCGAGTGAGGCAAATTCCTGGATAAATAGGGGTATTTGCTGCGCGACCTCAAAAAACCGCGCGCCCAGCGCTCGTGCACAAGACGAAGCGCTGGAATGGTGTATAGAAGCGCCCGTGGCTGAGCAGCACGATGAGTCAGAATCGTCTTCGGGACCGGACAAACCGGAGACCGAGACGCGAGCGATAGAGCGAGCCGAGGTCGAAGCCTCCGGCGAGGACGAAGTCGTCCACGAGCCGGACGCCATCAGCGCCACTCCGGGGAAGAAGAAGAAAAAGAAGCGTGCGGTCGACGCTGCGCCCGAGCCGATCCGCGACCGCAATCGCCGTTTGCGCGCGGAAGCCGCTGGCAAACGCCGCACTCAGGTCGAAGAGCGTCGTGCGCCCGTGCGCACCCTCGAAGCCGGGGAGATCGTCGACGACGCCCTGGCGCGCAGCACGGCTGCCGTAGGCGAGTGGCTGAAGAAGAACTTCAACGTCGTGCAGTGGTTCCTAATCGCCGGCATCGTCGCCTGGGTCGGCTACGCGATCTACAGCTACCGCGCTGGCAAGGCCGCGGAGCTGGCGTCGGCCAAGCTGACCACGGCAATTCGCGCCGAAGACGCTCGCATCGGTTCCGACGACAGCAAGCCCGATCCGCAAACTGGCATTGTCGACACGCGCCCAACGTATCCAACCAACGTCGACCGGCTGAAGGCCGCTGAAGCGCAGTACCGCGCGATTGCGGATTCATCGTCGCAGTCGACCGCAGCCTCGTTCGCCAAGCTCGGTCTGGCCTCGGTGCTGTACGACCAAGGCAAGTTCGCCGACGCCAAGGCCGCGTACCAGTCCGTCAAGGACAGCAAGCTCGCCGCGCAGGACACGAACGTCCGTGGCCGAGCGCTCGAGGGCATCGGCATCAGCGAAGAGAGCCTCGGCAACAAGGACGCCGCGCAGAAGGCGTTTGGCGAGCTGTCGAACATCGACGGCTTCGGTTTCGGCGCGCTCGGCTCGTACCACAAGGCCCGCTTGGCCTACGCCGCGGGCGAGTCTGACAAGGCCAAGGACTTACTGAAGGACGCGCAAAAGCAGCTCGATGCCGCGACCGACAAAAGCGAAAAGAAGACCTTGGGCAACCCAGGCTACCTGGAGATGTCGGTGCGCGATCTACTGCGCCGCATCGATCCGAATGCCGTCACGGCAGCGCCGAACTCACTGACCGCCGAGCAGATCCAAGAGCTGCAGGAGCAGATGGGCTCGCCGAGCGACGGGCCCGGCAAGGGCATGTCCAAAGAGAAGCTCAACGAGCTCCTGAAGCACATGTCCGAGCAGCAGAAGCCAGCCGCACCACCGGCGGGCGCACCGTGAAGCAAGCGCTGCGCTGCGCGCTGTTCGGCGCGGCTCTCTTGGGCTCGGGCAGCGTCGGTTGTGACGCCATGCGAGGCGGCGCAAACCCTGAGATGCCACTTTGGCTTCGTCGCCCCAACTTCGCGATGCGACTGAACTATTCGCGCAAGCTCGTGGCGCCGTCGCGGCGCGCCGGTGAGCCGTACGAACGAGGTCAGCCGGAGATCGACGCGGCGGGCAAACGCGTGTTCGTGGGCTCCAGTGACCATGGGCTGTACGCACTGCGCGTGGAGAACGGCTCGCAGATCTGGCGCTTCGAAACGCTCGGCTTCGTGCAATGCGCGCCGCTTTACGATCCGGTCGAAGGCGTCGTGTACTTCGGCTCCAACGACGGCGCGTTATATAAGGTGTCCGCCAACGATGGCGCGCTGCTCTGGCGCTTCATGACGAACGCTGAGGTGTCGCGACGCCCGGTGCTGCACGGCGGTCTGTTGTACGCCGTGAACGCGAACGACACGCTGATGGCGATCGAGCCCGCGACGGGCAAGCTGCGCTGGTCGCAGCACCGCGCGCCAGCGGCGGGTATGGAGGTCGCGGGGTACGCCGGGCCAGCCGTGTTTCGCGGCAAGGTGTACACCGGTTTTAGCGACGGCAACGTCATGGCCTATGACGCTCAGACCGGCGCTGAGCGCTGGCAACCCGTAGATCTAGCAGCAGAAGCTGAACAAACCCTGGGCGAAGTGCCGCAACAGCTCGACGTCGACACGACGCCCGTGCCGAACGTGCTGGCGACCGGGTCCGTGGTCTACGTGGCCAGCTATGCCGGCGGCGTGTTCGCGCTGGACGCGGAAACCGGCGTCCAAGTGTGGCCGAACACCGCGGTCGCGGGCGTCAGCGAGCTAACGCTGTGGCATGAGCCGGCGCATGCGCGGCGCGACGGTGGACCGGCAGAGCCGGAACGTTCGATTCTGATCGCGTCGAGCGGCACGAGCGGCCTGTGGGGCCTCGATCCCGAGACCGGTCGTGAGCTCTGGCGCCGCGCGGTGCCGAGCGGCGGCGTGTCCGCGCCAGTGCCGATCAGCGGCGCGCTGATGATGACGGCGTCGCGCTTGGGCATCTTCTTGGTGTCGCCGCTGGGCGGCGAACTGATCGACGGCATCCACGTCGCCGACGGCACCAGCATGACGCCGTCAGCCTTTGGCTCACGCGCATTCGTGATGACCAACGGCGGCACGTTCCTGAGCCTGACCGTCACGCCGCCAATCTGAGCGGCCACGCGCGGCCGCGCTTTCCGGACACCAGGGCGCCAGGCCCGCCGGTGCGATACCGCCGGTACAGCCGCTCGACCTGCCGCACGCTGAGCCCCAAAAGCTCAGCCGCTTTGGCCTGAGTCAGCCGTCGCTCGCGGATTTTGCGCATCAACGCCGCGCGCTCGAACTCTCGTTGGCTCATGGTCAGGATTGCTGCCGACATGCCAGGGCGCGTACTGCAAACCCGACATTTCTACTTGGCAGAAACCCGACGTTTTCATTTTGCGGCTACATCAGAAGTTCGCATAAGATACATTATGTAAACTAAACGGGTACTGCATCAGTTTGATCCGGTCGCACGGCCGCAGCCTATGCCCGGACGACCTGACGGCGCAGCTTGGCGCCGGTGACAGCGCAAGCCCATCGGGTCCCGGGTATTCCCAGGAATAGTGGCGTCTTTACTCGACGGAGTTGCTGGCTTCGCAAAGCTCTTCGAGCTTCTTCAGCGCTGCGCCGCGTCGAATAACATCGCGCGCCCGTGCCACGCCTTCGCGGATTGAGTCGGCTTTCCCACCCAAATAGAGACCTGCGCCCGCGTTAAGCAGAACCAGATCTATCTGCGGCGCTGCCCCTTTTCCAGAAAGGATCTCTTTCAGGATCCGCGCATTGTCTTTGATGTCACCGCCGGCTAGGTCGGCTGTGGATGCGCGCGCAAGACCGACATCTTCCGGCTCGATCGACTTTTCCTCGACAGAGTCATCGTTTAGCTCTGCGTAAACCGTCTTACCAGCCGTCGAGAACTCATCTAGCCCGCGTTCTCCGTCGCCGTACCCGAACGGCACGAGAGCGCGCTTCACCTTGAGCAGTCGAAGCGCCTCGCCGAACTTCATCACGAGGGACTTGTCGTAGACGCCAAGGATTTGCCATTGCGCCCTCGCTGGGTTGGATAGCGGACCAAGGACGTTAAATACCGTGCGGCTCTGGATTTCCCGGGGCATCTCTTGCGCCAAAATGCGCCGAATCCGCTGTACGTTGCTGAAGGCATCATGAAACGCGGGGGCGAACATGAACCCGATGCCCACCTCCCTGATGCAGCGCGACACTCCGGCCGGAGTCAGGGAGATTTTAACGCCCAGTTCGCTGAGCACGTCGGCGCTCCCGCACTTTGACGTGACGGCACGATTTCCGTGTTTGGCGATTTTAATGCCATCCGCGGCCAGAACGAACATGATCGTCGTCGAGACGTTGAAGGTGCCGAACGTATCGCTGCCGGTGCCACACGTGTCGCCTAGGGACTCGCCGCCCGCGGCGCCCAACATTTCTACGTGTTTCGCCTTGGCCTGAACAACACTAGCGAAGGCCGCCAACGTCGCGGCTGGAAGCATATCCGGGCGAAGAACCATGAGGAGCGCGCCGATCTGATCATCGGCGAGATCGCCGACAATGATGTCCTCAAACGCGGCCTTTGCCTCAGCCGTTGTCAACTCTCGGCGCGCCATGAGCGTATCAACGGCATGATCTACTGCGCCACTGCGCGGGCCCTCTGCGGCGAAAGCCTCTCGTAGACGGGCATGCACCTGGGCAAAGAAGGGCTGCGCTGTACTGTCAAACCTCGCGCCAAGAAGCGCGTCGCGCGCTTGCTCACCCAGTTGGATGTTCTCTCCAGCGGAGAATGTCATCGGCGGTCTCCCGGTTGGTTTCTAATTCCAAATGTGCCGAGCATATTTTCTCGCAACCCCAGTGAGGTCATGCGTGGTCCAGTCGCGCCCTGCAAACAAATCTGCAGAGGTAACGGCGGTCTCGTAGCATCCATCCTTTCACAAATCATTGTGAATAGTTCGATACATTTTCGACACTTAGCAGCCACTGACCACCCGCGACGGGTTAACCCCACGGGTTCTTTGGCATAAAAATCAGGTTTTGCCCAGTACGGACGAGTGGCAACCCCTTTGGTACGGTCCGACATAGGGGTGACTTAAGGCGCTCACGGCTCACCGCCAGCCCCGGTCGCCGCCGTCAGGCGCGAGCCTGAATCGCCCGCGGCCCTGACTCTGGGGGCGCCCCGATCTTCCTGACGCGGCCCTTTGGCTGCTCTGGGAGCAGCGCGATCACTTCGTCCAGACCCCAGACGTGGTCGGCGACACCCGCGGCCATGGCGGGCGTCC
>DATCFJ010000324.1:0-5104 GCA_036509605.1 Polyangiaceae bacterium
TCGCGGGCGTCTTCGTGGCGATCGCCGGCTACCTGCCGTTCACGCACGGCATGGCATTCAAGCCGCTGCTCGGTGTGGCGCTGCTCTGGGGCGTGCTGGCGGTCAGCCGTAGCCCGTCGGCCTGCATGGGCATCCTGTCGCAGACACGCGCCAAAGGCCCCGTCGCGACGTTCTCGCTCGCCTTCGTCATGCTCTCCGATGTCGTGGTGGTGATTCTGCTGGCCACGATGATGATGCTCGCGCGCCCGCTGATCAACGGCACTGGCAGCATTTCCATCGATGATTTCAGCGTACTCGGTCACGAGATCCTGGCCAGCGTTGCCGTCGGCGTGACGCTCGGCTTGGGGCTCGCGATCTACCTTCGGCTGGTTGGCCGTCAGCTCCTCTTGGTGCTGGTGGCGATTGGCTTCGGGCTGAGCGACACCTTCACCTACATCGGTGTCGATTCGCTGCTCGCGTTCCTGTCCGCCGGCTTCGTGGTGACCAATTTGTCCGATCAAGGCCCGAAGCTGCTCGAGTCGATCGAACAGACGGGCAGCGTCGTGTTCGTCGTCTTTTTCGCGACGGCCGGCGCGCACCTCGACATTCCGCTGCTGAAGCAAATGGGGCCCGTGGCGGTCGCGCTGTGCGCGAGCCGCGCGCTGTTCACGGTGATCGCTGGGCGCATCAGCAGCCGCGTAGCGGAGGACGCGCCGATCTTGAAGCGCTGGGGCTGGTCCTCTTTGGTGTCGCAAGCCGGGCTCGCGCTTGGGCTTTCGGTGGTGATCGAGCGCGCCTTTCCCAGCTTTGGACAAGGCTTTCGCTCGCTTTCGATCGCCGCCGTCGCCATCAATGAAATGATCGGGCCGGTGTTGTTCAAGTTTGCGTTGGACCGCGCGGGCGAGACCGACGCCCACGAGCCCGAAGTGCGCGCGAGCCTGGCGCCCCCGGCATAGAGCCCGAATCCACCGCCCTCCGCCGCAGCCGCGGGAAGAGGAACTTTTTTTGATCGGGTTAATCTATAATAAATACATATTGTTACGCGACTTTTGTGAATTCCGTACCTTCCCTATTCGTTTAGTAGGGTTATGCTTCCCCGACCTCGCCGATGATCGACCCTACCGTAGCTCTTGCAGGCCTGTTCGTTGGTTTCGTCGTGGGCCTAACCGGCATGGGCGGCGGCGCGCTGATGACGCCGATCCTGGTGCTGCTGTTCAAAGTTCAGCCGTTGGTCGCCGTCTCGAGCGACATCGTGGCCGCCATGATCATGAAGCCCGTAGGCGGCGGTGTGCACTGGCGCCGCGGCACCGTGAACACCGAGCTCGTCGGCTGGCTGATGCTTGGCTCCGTGCCCTCCGCGTTTCTCGGCGTGCTCTTGCTCAAGGCGTCCGGCACCGGCGCGGCTCTGCAGGAGCGCGTGAAGCTCGCGCTCGGTTTGGCGCTGCTCGTCGTAGCCGCTGGTTTGATCATTCGTCCGCTGCTCACGCGCGGTCGGCAAGCGGGCGACAGCGTGGCGCCGTTGCTCGTCAAGAAGCTGCCTACGGTGTTGATCGGTATCGCGGGTGGTTTGGTGGTCGGGCTGACCTCGGTTGGCTCGGGCTCGCTGATGATGATCTTACTCTTGATGTTGTATCCGAAGCTGCGCCTGTCCGAGCTGGTCGGCACGGATCTGGTTCAGGCGATTCCGCTCGTGGCTTCGGCCGCGCTCGGCCACGCGTTCTTCGGCGACTTCAAGCTAGCGTTGACCGCGTCGATCTTGGTAGGCAGCTTGCCGGGTGTGTTCATCGGCGCTCAGCTGTCGTCGCGCGCGCCGGACGCCGTTATCCGCCCCACGTTGATCGTCGTGCTCCTCGGCTCGTCCTTGAAGCTGCTCGGCACGAGCAACTTGGTGCTTGTGCTGACGCTGCTGGTGTTCGTTGCTGCCTACTTTGGCGTGCAGCGGCTGGTCCGCGCGAACCTGGCTCTACCCGCCAAGGCGCAAAAAGCCAGCGTGTAGGCTGCGGGCTATTGGTTCGCGCTCGGGCGTACTGCGGGGGAAATGCTCCCAAAAGAACGCAAGAATTGAGGGCTCCCGCCGGTGGCGCTCGCTAGGACGCGCACGAAAGAAAAGGCGGCGCTCTGCTCGAGCGGCCGCCTCTTGCCGTTCTAGGCCTCGTTCACAGAGTCGCCAGGATGTCGTTGAAGGTCTTGCTGGGGCGTAGCGCTGCCGAAGCTTTTGCTTCGTCCGGCTGATAGTAGCCACCGAGGTCTACCGGCTTGCCCTGTGCGGAGGCGAGCTCTTTGACGATGGTCTCTTCGGCTGCTTTCAGCTTGCTCGCGATGGGTGCAAACAGGGCTTTCAGCTCCAGGTCCTTGCTCTGCGCGGCAAGCTCTTCAGCCCAATACAGCGCCAAGTAGAAGTGGCTGCCGCGGTTGTCGATGCCGCCGACCTTGCGTGAGGGCGACTTGTCGTTCTCCAGGAATTTGCCGTTTGCGGCGTCGAGCGTCTCTGCGAGGACTTTGGCTTTGGCGTGCTGGAAGACGATGCCGAGGTGCTCGAAGGAAGCCGCGAGCGCGAAGAACTCGCCGAGCGAGTCCCAGCGCAGATAACCCTCGTCGTTGAATTGCTCGACGTGCTTCGGAGCCGAACCACCGGCGCCCGTCTCGAACAGACCGCCACCGTTCATGAGCGGCACGATGGACAGCATCTTGGCGCTCGTACCGACTTCGAGGATCGGGAACAGATCGGTCAAGTAGTCGCGCAGGACGTTGCCCGTGACGGAGATCGTGTCTAGCCCGGCCTTCAGGCGTTCGAGTGTGAATTCGCAGGCGGCCGCCGGCGGCAACACGCGGATGTCGAGCCCTTTGGTGTCGTGCTCGGCCAGGTACTTCTCTACTTTGAGTAGGATCTGCGCGTCGTGAGCGCGCTTGGCATCGAGCCAAAACACGGCCGGCGTGGCGCTGAGCCGCGCGCGATTGACCGCGAGCTTCACCCAATCTTGCACGGGAGCGTCTTTGGCCTGGCAGGCGCGCCAGATGTCGCCCTCTTCGACCGTGTGCTCGAGGAGCACCTTGCCGCTGCTGTCGACCACGCGCACGCTGCCCTTACCTGGTACCTGGAAGGTCTTGTTGTGCGAGCCATATTCTTCCGCGGCCTGAGCCATTAGCCCCACGTTGGGCACCGAGCCCATGGTGCGCGGGTCGAACGCGCCGTGCTTCTTGCAAAACTCGACAGTGGCTTGATAGACACCGGCGTAGCTGCTGTCTGGAATGACGGCCAGCGTGTCACCGGTCTTGCCTTGTGAGTCGTACACCTTGCCGCCAGCGCGGATCAGCGCTGGCATCGAGGCGTCGACGATCACGTCGCTTGGCACGTGCAGGTTGGTGATGCCGTTGTCCGAGTTGACGTACGACAGGCCCGGGCCCGCCGCGTATGCGGCCTGGATGTCGGCTTGAATCGCGGCTTGCTCAGCCGCGGGCAGGCTTTGGATCTTGCCCACTAAATCCCCGAACCCGTTGTTCAGATCGACGCCCAGCTTGGCGAACGTGCTCGCGTACTTGGTCAGCAGGTCTTTGAAGAACACCTGCACTGCGCAGCCGAAGATGATCGGGTCCGAGACCTTCATCATCGTCGCTTTGAGGTGTAGCGAGAACAGCACGCCGTCCTGCTTGGCGCGGGCGATTTGGGCTTCGTAGAAGGCCATCAAGGCCGCCTTGCGCATCACCGTTGCGTCCAGGATCTCGCCGGCTTTGAGCGGCGTCTTGTCCTTCAAGACCGTCACCTTGCCGTCAGCGGCGACGAATTCGATTTTCACGTCGGTGGCGGCGGCCACGGTGAGCGATTTCTCATTCGAGAAAAAGTCGTTCTCGGCCATGGTGCTCACGGTTGTCTTCGAGTCCGCGGCCCACTTGCCCATCGAATGCGGGTGCTTGCGCGCGTAGTCTTTGACGGCTTTGGGGGCGCGGCGGTCCGAGTTGCCCTCGCGTAGCACGGGGTTCACGGCGGAGCCCTTGACCTTGTCGTAGCGCGACTGGGCGTCCTTCTCGGCGTCGGTCTTGGGTACTTCCGGGTAGTCCGGGACGGCGTAGCCGTGCGCTTGCAGCTCGGCTATCGCCTCCTTCAATTGCGGAACCGACGCGCTGATGTTCGGCAGCTTGACGATGTTCGCCTCGGGCTTGAGCGTGAGCGCGCCCAATTCGGCGAGCGAGTCAGCGACGCGCTGCGCGGGCGGCAGGAACTCGGAGAACACCGCCAGGATGCGGCTCGCGAGCGAAATGTCGCGCGTCTCGACGTTGATCCCCGAGTGCTTGGTGAACGCTTGCACGATCGGCAGCAGGGAATAGGTGGCGAGCGCAGGCGCCTCGTCGGTCTTCGTATAAATGATGGTGGGCTGTGCTGACATGTTGGAAATTGGGCAGATTCTGCCACCTAAAGCCGCTCAGAGGAAGGCTCGACTAACGCCCGAGACTCGAGTTGAGCGGTCTTTTGGGAGGCCAGACCACGTCGTCTTAGAGAGACAACCCCCGAGAGGTCAAAAGTTCGCCCGACTAACGCCCTAGATACTTGTCGAGAAAACCGATGACGCGGCGCTCGAACTCCGCGGGTTCAGCTTCTGCGTAGCCCCCGTGCCCGACCGCGGGCAATCGCCACAGTTCCTTGGGTGGGGAACTGAGGGCGTACATGCGATCCATGATTGCGGGTGGAGTGTCCATGTCCTGGCCTCCGGAAACGAAGATCACCGGGCGTGGCGCGATGCGCTTCATGTCGGCAGCGGAGTTCACGTCGTCGACATCGCAGCCTGACAAACGGAAGGCGAGCAAGTCCGCCATCGCGGCGAGCGGACCGCCCTTGGCCATCTTGTACGTCATCTCGTCGCGCAGCGAGGTCCACGTTGGGTAGAGCACGACGGCAGTGATGCTCGGGTCGTTCGCAGCTGCGCGCGTCACTGCGTTGGAGCCCGTGGAAAAACCGAGGAGTGCCACGCGTGTGACGCCGGGGCGCGCGCGCACGAAGCGAATCGCGGCCGCAACATCCAACGCTTCGAGTGTGCCCCACGTGGCAGCGGTACCGTCGCTCTCGCCGCTTGCACGCGAATCCGGCAAGAGCACGCCGTAGCCTGCGCGCGCCATCAGCTCGGCGTCCGGC